>NZ_CAJCKS010000090.1:0-20604 GCF_903970985.1 Pantoea sp. ME81
CCCGATGATGAGCCAGAATGCACTCCCGACCAGCCCGCACATCACCGAGGTCAAACCAAAACCGACAATGGTGATGAGAAAGATGCGCTTGCGGCCATAGTTATCCGCCAGCGTGCCGGTCGCCATTAAAACGGCGGTGCAGGCCAGCGTATAGGCATTCATGATCCACTGCAGATCGCGAAAATTCGCCTGCATCTCCTGTTCCAGTACCGGCAAAATCACCGGCACGCTGGAGATTTCCAGCCCCGACATCAACGCGGCTAAGCACACCGCCATCAGCGCCAACATGTTCTTCATCCTGAATTCCTGCGTAACGTTAAGAGTGTGCCAGCATGGAAGATTGACGCAACGGTGGAAATCCATGCCGATGCCAGATATCGTCAAGATCGTGCCAACATCATGGATAAGGCTGACATGCAAATCACTTCTTCTCTGCGTTCCCCTCCTGCAGCGCCGAAAAATCGGCGGCTGGTGCTTTTGGCGTATGAATGCCTCTGTACCTTTGAATTTGGTACTGCCGTTGAAGCGTTTGGCCGAGCAGATGACGTCTTCGGCCATCCGCTGTATGACCTGAGCGTGGCGTCGGTGGAAGAGGGCGTGTTTGGTGCGCAGGGCGGTGTGCGCCTGGTGGTGGATGGCGGGCTTGAGTTACTGGAAGACGCCGGAACAATCGTCATCCCCGGCTGGCGCAGCGTGACCGCACCGGCCTCTGAGGCGTTAATCACAGCGTTACAAAAAGCCCATCAAAATGGCACACGGATTGTCTCCATTTGTGCCGGAAGCTTTGTACTGGGTGAAGCGGGGCTGTTAAACGGGAAACGTGCCACAGCCCACTGGAACAGCACCGAGATCCTTGCCGAAAGATTTCCACAGGCGCAGGTGGAACACGGCATGATTTACGTGGATGAAGGCAGCATCATCACCTCGGCGGGCGGTGCAGCAGGTGTCGATTTATGTTTGCATCTGATTCGACGCGATTACGGCATTGATGTCGCCAATCGCACCGCACGCAGAATGGTGACGCCGCCGCTACGAGAAGGCAGCCAGGCGCAGTTGATCCAACAACCTGTTCCACAACGTCGCAACTATAGCCTCGCGCCCCTGCTGGACGATTTGCGCAATAATCTGAACGCGCCGTTGGTGATCGAGCAGTTGGCGCGGCAAGCAGGCATGAGCCGTCGGACCTTTATTCGTCGCTTTCATGATGCCACTGGTACCTCGCCGGGTGAATGGTTGCTCGGTATTCGGCTGGAAAAGGCCTGCGCGATGCTGGAAAACAACGCGCTCAGTATTGATCAGGTCGCTGAGCAGGCGGGGTTTGGGTCTCCCGAAGCGTTGCGCCATCACTTCAGACAACGCTTTAACACCACGCCGACCAAATGGCGTAAGGCGTTCAATGAGCGTGTAGTCATGGGCTGAGTGTTCTTCAGCCTGACGTTCTGCGCAGCTGCCATAGAAACCAGGGGGCACCGATAAATGCGGTCAATAGCCCGGCGGAAATCGGCCATGGCCAGGCGATGTTGCGCCCCAACCAGTCGGCAAGCACCATCAACAATCCTCCCATCAACGCGGCGGCGCACAGCTGATGACGTAGCAAATGGGCACCCAGCGCTCTGGCGCACTGCGGTGCCAGCAAACCGATAAAACTCAGCGGGCCGACCAGCAGTGTGCCCGCAGCAGTGAGTAATGCCGTGAGCAGCAGAATCAACAAATTCGTGCGGCGCAAGGCGATGCCCAATGACTGAGCGGTCGGCTGCCCTAATCCTAAAAGCGTTAACCAGCGTTGCATCATCAACGCCAGCGGACACAACACCATCGCGGCAACCATCGCACCTACGGCCATGTTCGCATCAATGTTGGCGGTCGAACCGGTACTCCAGTTCAACAGCATCAGAGCACGCGGGTCGCCACTTAGCATCAGTATCATATTCAGCGCGCTGGCGAGGCTGGTGAGGCTCAAACCAATCAGCACCATCTTCTGCGGGTTAAACCTACTGCGCGCGCCAAACAAAAACAGCAACAGCATGGCGATCAGGCTGCCGACCACCGCAGCGGGCAACATAAACGTCAGAGGCCAGGAGGTGAATAACACGGTCAATAACACCGCGAGGGCCGCGCCGCTACTGATGCCGGTCAGCTCCGGGCTCGCCATCGCATTACCGGTTAAGCGTTGAATTAGCACCCCCGCACACGCCAGCATCATCCCTGCGCAGAGCGCACCGCTGATTCTCGGCCAGCGCCAGACCAGCAATTGCGAAGTGATTGCGCCTGGCGGTGTACGGTTGAACCAGAGAGACGCAGGCAGAATCAGCAGCAAAAGCAGTAACAGGATCCCCAGTTGACGCGTGTTGAAACGCGGGGTAGCGCTGAGCCGCGTTTGCCCGGTCGGCAGATGTGTGGCGCGTTGCCGCATCAGCAGTATCAATAATAACGGTGCGCTTAACAGTGCCGTCACGGCGCCTGATGGAATGTCGCCCACCGCAGGGGAACAGCGTAATGCGAGCTGATCGACCAACAGCAGTAAGGTTGCACCGGTGAGCATGCTGGCAATCAGCTGCTGTGGGAAGCGGCGCAGGCCGCAGGCTTTAACCATCGCCGGGGCCGCCAGCCCGATAAAACTGATAATCCCCACCTGGCTGGTGATCATCGCACTCAGAAACACCGCCACGCCCAGCGCCATAAAGCGCACCTGCACGGTGGCCAGACCCAACGCACGGGCATTTTGCTCGGATAATCCCAGCACCGTCAGCGGCCTGACCAGCAACAGGCTGGCGAACAGTGCACAAGCCAGCGTTACCGCCAATACCAGGCTGCTGCTCCAGCCGCTTTGCGTCAGTGTCCCGGCTTGCCAGCTAAACAGATCGCTGAGGTAATCGTGGTTGAACAGCACCAATAGCGTGTTCAGCGCGTTGCCGTACAGGCTGAGAACCATGCCAACCAGAATGACGCTCAGTGGCGCGAATCGGCGACCCGCGGTGAGCGCCATCAGGATCAAAATGGCGATCATCGATCCGATCAGCGCCAGCAACGGCAAACCGATAACCAGCAGGCCGGGCGCGAAAACTAGCGCTGCGGACATCGCCAGATTGGCACCGGCAGCCACGCCGAGCGTTCCCGGTTCGGCCAGCGGATTATGCAGCACCTGCTGAAACAGCAAACCGGCCAACGCCAGGCCCGCGCCGCACAGCAGGCTGATAGCGATGCGCGGCAGAAAGCTTTGCTCAACCAGCAGCGATGATAGTGAGACGGGATAACGTGCCAGTAGCGCAGTGTAATTGACCGTGACCAGCGTGAGTGCCGCAATAAAAGCGGTGCACAGCAGCACCATGGCGCTCATCGGTTTCATGATGCGGTTTCCAGTACGCGAGTGATATCGTCCGCCAGCCCAAGCGCCGTCGCGAGGCTGCCAAACGGAAAGAAATGATCCAAACGGGTCACACGCCCTTGCGCCACCATCGGCAAATGGTGCCATAAACCGTTCGGCTGCCGGGCGCGCATCAAACGTGTCATCGCCGTCGGTAATTCAGTGTAGAAAAGCCAGTCGCAGGGGAGATCGGCCAGTTCCTCTATGCGCACTCGCGCGACGTGCGCAGCGTTAACTGATTTCTGCCAGGCGTTGATCAAACCGAGCTGGCGTAACACCGCATCGGCCAGACTGCCGTTACCGTAAAGCGTTGCGTACTTACCATCCTGATCCAACACCATCACCAGTACGCGCGTGTGTTGAGGATTAATCAGGCGCTGGCGATAAGTGTCCATTGCCGTATCGACCTGTTGCAGCCACTGTGTCGCGTGGGGTGTAACCTCCAGACGTGCGCCCAGTTGCCCGGTCCAGTCATGCAGGGCTTGCCATAAATCACCAGACGCCGCAAACGCGGTGACGGTTTCTACCGGGGCGATGGCCGCCATTTTGGTCATAACGGCGGCGGGGAGTGCATCGCTGATAATCAGAGCAGGGCGCAGGGCCGCGAGCATTTCCAGATTGGGCTCCCAGAAAGGCCCGATATCCTGCACGCTGTCAGGTAACAGCGGGCGCGGAATGCGTTGGCGAAAATAGTGGCTATCGGATATCGCCAGCGGCGTGACGCCCAGGCTTAGCAGCGTTTCCGCTGCCGCCCAGTTGATCGCCACAATACGCTGGCGATCGCGAATGACCTGGCTCGCACGTGCCGCGATGGGCAGCACGACGAGCATTTTCAGGCAGGTACGACGACTGATGTTGAACATCAGAAGTTCAGCTTCAGCGAGCCTATAAAGGTGCGTTCCTGGCCCGGATAGCAGCTGGTATCGCCATCACAGGTGCCGACGTAGTGATGATCAAACAGGTTTTGTACGTTGAATCCGACCTGAATATTTCTGTTCACCTGATATTTCACGCCCGCATCGACCAGGGTGAAGTTCTTTACCGGAATGGTGTTGGCGTTGTCGCCGTACATGCTGCCGATATAGCGCACGCCGGTGCTGAGCAACAGCCCGTCGAACATGCCCTGATGGAAGCCATAGTTCAGCCATGCCGATGCCATGTTTTTCGGCACGTTAGCCTGCTGCTTGCCCTGATCGCCATTGTTGCTTTTGCTGATCTCGGCATCGGTGTAGGTATAAGAAGCCAGCACGTCGAGGTTAGAGGTCAGCTGTGCCTGTGTTTGCCACTCGATGCCGCGTGAGCGCACTTCACCTGATGCCACCTGATAACCGGTGGCGAGGCCATCGACGATTTCATTGGTGAGCACGTTGGATTTGGTGATATCAAACGCGGCCAGTGTCATCAGCAGATTGCTGTCCGGCTGATATTTCACCCCAATCTCATACTGATGCGCTTTGCTCGGGTCGAAGGTGCGGTTCTGGCTGTCGGTGCCGCTGTTGGGCACGAATGACTCGGCGTAGCTGATGTAAGGCGCCAATCCGTTGCCGACCAGATAAGTTAATCCTGCGCGTCCGGTCCAGGCATCTTTGTCCACCCATGAGTTGCTGCCACTGAGGTTGTTCTGCGTGCGCATGCTGATATCGTCATGACGACCGCCGAGCGTCACCAGCCATTGATCGGTCAGGTGAATTTGATCCTGCATGTATACACCCAACTGGGCGGTGGTTTGATCGTTGTTATTCACGGCGTTGGTCGGGTCGGCAATATCCAGACCGTAAACCGGATTGGTGATGCTGAGCGCGGGCGCAACAGCGCTGAAGCGCTTGGCGTTGGCATCCAGCCAGCTGTAATCCACCCCGGCCAGCAGCGTATGAGCAACTGACGCCGTGTTGAAATCCATCTGCAACTGGTTATCGATGTTGAAGGCTTTCATATGCTCATCAAAACGAATGGCGTTGCGTGACACGGTGTTGGTGGTGAAGTCTGGATCGCCTGCAAGCAGGTTGTTCAGAATGGTATCGGTCTGACCATAACGCAGGTTCTGGCGGAACTTAATGCCCTCTGAAAGCTGCTGGCTGAACTCATAGCCCACGCTGTACTGCTCCTGGCGGAAGCGGTTGTAGTTGTAATCGCCTAAGAGCGTGTCGGTGGTTTTGCTGCCCGGATTCGTCAGTACTGCCACGGTGCCACCGGAGGTATCGCGCAGGTAATCAGCGCGCAGCGTCAGACTGGTATCGGCGGAGGGAAGCCACGTTAAGGTCGGCGCGAGGTACAGGCGGTTATCTTCAACATGCGGGCCATCGCGATACTGGAATTGAGTATCGCTGTCCCGTGCCAGACCGACCACGCGATACAGCCACTGACCTTCATCATCCAGCTTATCGCTCATATCAAACTGCGCCTGGCGGCGATTGAAATTCCCCAACTGGACTTCAACTTCATGCACGCCGCGCGCGTCAGGCATTTTGCTGACGCGGTTCACGATCCCGCCAGCATCGCCGAGACCAAACAGGGTTGAAGAGGGGCCGCGTACAATATCAATGCGTTCCAGTGCATAAGGCTCGGTGCGGAAATAGCTGTAACTGTTGTTGAGCTGACGCAGGCCGTCGCGGTAGTCGTTGGTGGTCAAGGCGTTAAAGCCACGGATATAAATCCAGTCATAACCTTTGGGATCGACACCGTAGGTTTCGGTTTTCACTCCCGGCACGTAGCGCAACGCTTCGGTGACACTCTGGACATTCTGGCGGTCCAATTGCTGACGCGTGATCACCGAGACTGACTGAGGCACTTCAAGCAGAGGTGTATCGGTTTTAGTGGCGCTGGTGGTTTGATCCGGTACGGCGGAAGAGTTGCTCGGGGTTTTCGTTACCGTCAGCGTATCTTCGCCTACTGCCGAAGGCGTGACGGAGACGGTGTCACCATTCTGCGTCCACTCCAGTCCACTTCCTGCCAACAGTTGACCCAGCGCACTGTTCAGCGTCATCGAGCCTTTCACCGCAGGAGCAGTTTTATTAGCAAGGGATGCCGGTGCAGCAATCAGCTGCACGTTAGCCTGTCTGGCTAACTGGTTGAGTGAGGTCGCCAGTGGTTGCGAGGGCAGTGACAGTGACAGCGTTGCCGCGGCGAAAACGGCGGAGGTGGGCAATGCCACCGCCAGCGCGACGGCAATATGCGAAGGTCGAAATGCACGTAAAACAGAAAAACCAGCCATTCAGGATCCCCAGAGATAAGATAAATAATAATCATTCTCTTCTGAAGACGGCGCGCAGGGTCAAACCCTGACGTCGATTTTAATTATTTTTTAACGTCATGCTGGTTGCGACCACAGTGGATTGATTTTTAATGCTTTTTATTTTCACCGGCAGCACGCGAGGCAATGCGTTAGCAAAGCTATCCACCCGATTGGTATCAAAACTGCCGCTGATGCGCAGTGCGGCAACAGCAGGCGAATTCAGCTTGAGCGAAACGTCGCCGTAGCGAGCAAACTCCGCCAGTGCCATATCCAGCCGCGTATCATCCAGCACGATACGATCGTCGCGCCAGGCGGCGATGCTCTCGGCGGGCAGCGTCGAGCGAGAAATCAGACGTCCCTGCGCATCGGTGAGCGACCGTTCCGAGGCGTGCAGCACACTGATATGTCGCTGAGCTTGAGGAATGTGCAGATGCTGCATTGCCCGCCACCAGCGGTTCTCCCAGTTGCCGCGTGGACCGACGCGCACCGCGCCTGAACGCACGGCGACATCGCTGCCTTCACCACTCATGGTATGCGGCAGGTAACGGACCCGGAATTCGGTGCCCACTACGGTTACGCGGGTTGGGCCGCTAAGCACCTCAAACGGTTGGTTCGGGTTGTGTTTGACCTGGAAGAAGACTTGCCCTTGTGGCATCTCCACTTCCCGGCGATTGGCAAAGTAGCGCACGTTGAGCTGAGTACCGGCATCCAGTGACAACATGGTGCCGTCGGGAAGTTGCACGGTGCGCATCTCGCCACGTCCGGTGTGCCAGCTTGCGCTGTAAATCGGCGGGGCGAAGGAGTTACGCAGCGGGAAGAACAGCACGGCTGCCAGTAATAGCAGCGCACAGGCCGCGACCATCGGACGCCACCCAATACGGCGTCTAGGCGCGAGGCGCAGATGCGCAACGGCAGCGGCAGGAATAGCCGCCGTCTGTTGCCACAGCCCGCCCAAATCCTCGTATTCCGCCTGATGGGCGGGCGTTTGCAGCCAGCGTTCGAAAGCCTGCTGCTCCTCTCGCGTCATGCCTTCTTGCTGGCGGAGTAACCAGTGGATCGCCTGTTCGGCAATCGTCTGCTCATCATGTCGCGTCATCGTGCCTTCCCTGTCGACTGTTCATTACGCCAGCTGTCGCGGCTGGCACGACAGGCCAGCATGGCGCGAATGATGTGTTTTTCCACCATATTGGTTGAAATTCCCATGCTCGCAGCCACTTCGCTTTGCGACTGCCCCTCAATGCGATGACGTATAAAAGCCTCCCGGCAGCGCGGCGGCAGGGTCTCGATGGCAGCCACAATGTGGTCGATATATTGTTGGTTCTCAAGGCGATTATCCGGTTGCTCATAGCCGGGTGCCAGTAACTCATCGGTATCAGTATCTTGCGAGGGATCATACTGTTTCTGCAGGCGATAGCGGTCGACCAAAAGATTTCTGGCGATATGGTAGAGCAATCCGCGGTGCGAGGAAATCTGTTCCGGGGCAGCCAGCGCGCGGCTGAATGTCTCCTGGGTCAGTTCTTCCGCGAGGTGTTTATCCCGCAGTTTACCGCTCAAAAAGCGGAACAGTTCCGTGTAGTAACGCTCAAACGCTGACAAGATGGATTCCCAACAACCGCACAGTGCTGCATGCATGAAAGAGTGGCAGGCTGTATTTGAATGAAAATCGTTATCGTTATCAAGATGGGATGAGTGGAAAAGGTAAATAAAATGCGTTCAGGGTAAAACCTTGCGTTAAACGCAAGGAAAATCTGTTAATCGCTGCTTGTTTTGAGCGCCTCCTTAACCTTCACTCAACAACTATAATATTCCCAGACGGTCTGCCCGGTATGGGCACACAGATCATGCTGGCTGTTCCCCTTGCTCACTATCATTGTTGCTTTTGCAGAAGGATAACTCATGCGTACTTCTCTGGTGGCGTTGTGCGTCTCGTTGAGTGTTTTGACCTTCCCGACCCTGGCGGCTGGCACACTCAGTGATGGCTGGGAATGGCTGAAACAGGATGTCTCGCAAACGTGGGAGCAGCCACAATATTACGACCTCTATTTGCCGTTCATCAGCTGGCATGCGCGTTTTGCTTACGACAAAGAGAAAACCGACAACTATAACGAATCGCCGTGGGGCGGAGGTTTTGGTGTGTCCCGCTACAACGAAGACGGTGACTGGAGCGCGCTGTATGCGATGGCATTTAAGGATTCACATAATATGTGGCAGCCGATTATCGGTTACGGCTGGGAGAAGGGCTGGTATCTGGATGAGGCACGCGATGTACGATTAGGGCTGGGGTTAACCGCTGGCATCACGGCGCGTGATGATTTCGCCAACTATGTGCCGCTGCCGATTGTTTTGCCGCTGTTCTCCGCAGGCTATCAACGCCTCAACGTGCAGTTCACCTATATTCCGGGCACTTATAACAACGGTAATGTGCTGTTTGCCTGGTTCCGCTATGGCTTCTGAAATGCTGCAACGTTCTTCTGCGCTTAAGTGGCTAAAGAAAATTGCCCTGATTCTGGTTTCTTTGCTGATCATGTTTTTGCTGATCCGTGGATATCAGTCTGAACAGGGGCCACCGCTGCATCGCTGGCACACCTGGACGGCTGATGAAATGACGGTGGAGCAAATAGATCACGCCAGCTTCGCCGATTATCTGGCGCAGGAAAATGTGATCTTCAAGCAGATGAAACACAACGTCACGGATCAACTCAGTGACGAAGAGAAAACCTCGCTCAACCGCTATAACGCGCAAAGCCCGGTGTATCCGGCAGGATTTTCCACTGACTGGAATCGTTCGTTTGTACTCAAACCCGCTGGTGAAATTAAAGGCGCGGTGGTGCTGCTGCACGGTTTAACGGATTCACCTTACAGCATGCGTTATCTGGCACAGGCCTATCAGCAACAAGGCTATGTTGCGGTAGTACCCAGGCTGCCCGGCCATGGTACCGCGCCGGGATCGTTAACCAAAGTGGACTGGAAAATGTGGCTGGCCGCGACGCGTCTGGCCGTGCGTGAAGCCACCCGGGTAGCCGGAACGCAAGTCCCGTTGCATCTGGTGGGTTACTCCAATGGCGGCGCGCTGGCGATGAAATATGTGCTTGATAGCCAACAGGATCAGGCGCTGCGTAAACCACAACAGGTGGTGTTGTTGTCACCGATGATTGGCGTGACGGCATACGCCCGTTTTGCGGGGTTAGCGGGATGGCCAGCGGTGTTCCCGGTGTTTGCTAAATCGGCGTGGCTGAATATCGTGCCGGAATACAACCCGTTTAAATACAATTCATTCCCGGTGCGGGCGGCGCGTCAGTCCTGGCTGTTAACCCAGGCGTTGCAGGAACAGATTGTGCAACTCGCCCGCGATGGCGAAATACGTGGCTTACCCCCGGTGCTGTCGTTCCAGTCGATCCTCGATTCCACTGTCAGTACCCGCGCGGTGGTGAGTGCGCTGTACCGTTACCTGCCGGACAATGGCAGTCAGTTAGTGATTTTCGATATCAACCAGGCGGCCAACTTACGCGCGCTGTTCCGGCCTGCACTGTATTCAGCGGTCAACGACTTACTGCCTGCCGCGCCGCGTCATTACGCCACAACGGTGATCACTAACGCGTCGCCCACCACTTATGAGGTGGTTGCCCGCATCACGCCTGCCGATCAAACCAACGAAGTGACGCGTCCGCTGCATCTGGCGTGGCCGCAGGATATGTATTCCTTGTCGCATATCGCCGTCCCATTCCCTCTCACCGATTCGCTGTATGGCCGCGAACCCACCGAGAAAAATCGTTATGGCATCAGCCTCGGCACCATCTCACTGCGCGGAGAAACTTCCAGTCTTACCGTTGGGCTCGACACGCTGATGCGTAATACCTCCAATCCGTTTTTCACTTATATGATGGCGCAAATAAATGGACGAACTGCCTGCGGTCAGCAGCCGGATCTGCAACAGTGCCTTAAAGAGTAATGACTTTTTTCAGCAGCCCGTTGGCGAGAATCAGTCGGGCCAGCAACACCGAGAGCACAAAGGTCAGCACAATCAGCGTGAGTTTAGTGGCCAGCGAGTTAATCGGGATCAACGCGGTGACGATATGAAATACCGAGTGGTGCATGATGTACACCCCGGTCATGGTTTTACTGACGGTAGCCAGCAGGGTTTCTTTGAGGGCGGCATGTCGGCGAAAGCGCACGCCGCTGGCGGCTAACACCAGTGCGACCACCAGCAGGTAGATTTGTGAGCCGATGAGGAGGAAAGCATTGCGATCGGCTTTGAACAGCGCGAAGAAGAAGTGCTGCTCGTACAACCAGGTGAACAGATAAATAAAGGGCAGGGCGCAGGTGGCAAAGAGGGCGACTCTTCTCCGACTCAGCCAGTCGGCAATCACCGGTTCACACAATAGCTGGCCGGTGAGGTAAAACAGCAGCCAGGTCCAGATATGGTATTGCGGCGCGAGGCTAAACACCCGCACCTCGGGATAGAGCACCGACAGCAAATCGTAGCCATAGGAAAACAGCAACAGGGCGCCGACCAGCGCGCAAAACGTCAGGCGATGCAGGCTAAGCCAGCTGAGCAGCGGATTGAAGCTGTGTAGATCACGATAAACGAGAACACAAACCACGGCTGAATCAGATAGCCGCGCTGGTAAGGTTCCCAGAGATAGTAAATCGTCATCCAGAACAGAAACACGATCACCACATTGCGGATCTTGTTGAGCTGCCAGCGTAAATCCTGCTCGGCGTGGCTATCCATAATGCCCGCCACCACAAAAAACAGTGGGGTAGCGATGGTGGAGATAAACGTCAGGAACGCCAGAATCCAGTGGTAATCATAATCGTAGCGATCCCAGGTGTTATACAGCGTAAAAAAGGTCACTGCCGCCATGCAGCCGAGTGTCTTAATGACATTCAGCCCGGTGGCGTTCATGCTGACGTCGCTTTCTCAGCGCGGTGGAAGCAGGCATAAATCACCGGCAGAACCAGCAGCGTCAGTATCGTTGCGAAGCCCAGTCCAAACATAATCACCACCGCCATGCTCTGGAAAAACACATCGCGCAGCAGCGGTGCCAGGCCTAAGACCGTGGTGAACGCGGTCAGCAGGATGGGGCGCAAGCGCGACGTGGCAGCATACAGAATCGCGTCGTGCTGCGTTTTGTCCTGTTTTTGCTGTTCAATCTCTTCCACCAGCACAATGCCATTGCGGATCAGCATGCCGCTCAGGCTCAGCAAGCCGATCAGTGCCATAAAGCCAAACGGAATACCGGTGAGCAAAAAGCCCGGCGTCACGCCGATCAGTGCCAATGGCACCGTGAGCCAGATCGCCACGGCATTTTTTACGGAGCTAAACATCAGCACGGTAATCACAAACATCACCAGATAGCCCAACGGCAAGGTGCTGAACACGCCTTGCTGCGCTTCGCTGGAGTTTTCGGCATCGCCGCCCCATTCAATGCTGTAGCCGTGCGGCAGTGGGAGCTGATCAATTTGCGGTCGCACGCGTGACAGAATATCACCGGAGGTATCGCTGCTGAGCGGGCTGGGATCGGTCATCACCGTCAGCACGCGACTGCGATCGCGCCGCAGAATTAATGGATCTTCCCATTCAAGATTAAAGCCACTCACCACATTACTCAGCGGAATGTAATGCTGCTGGCTTTGGCTCCACACCAGCACATTGTTCAGATGATTGGCATCCTGGCGTTCGCTGGCGGGCGGGCGCACCACCACGGGCAGTAAATCTGCGCCTTCACGATATAAACCCACCCGGCTACCGGTGAAATTCATTTGCAGCGCGTTATCGATCCCCTGTTTATCCACACCCAGCTCGCGGCCCAGCGCCGGATTAAACTGTGGACGGATGACCTTGCTGCGGTTTTGCCAGTCATTGCGCACGCTGTCGGTGGCGGGATCCTGCGCGAGGATATCACCCACTTCACTGGCAATCAGGCGCATACGGTCAGGATCGGGACCTTTGATGCGTACCTCAATGGCACTGCCGCCGGAAGGGCCAAACATCACCCGTTTGGTGCTGGCATTCACCTGCGGATACTGGCGGGCGATATAGTCATCCACGCGGCGTGACAGCGCGGCGATATTGCGCTGATCGTCCATGCGCACCATGATTTGCGCATAGTTGCTGTACTGGCGCTGTCCATTGTAAGTAAGGATAAAACGCATGCTGCCCTGGCCGACGGTGGTGACCGTAAACACCACGCCTTGCTGCCCGGTGATCGACTTTTCAATATCGCTGGCCATTTGCTCGGTGGCCTTGATGTCTGTGCCGTAAGGCAGCCACAGATCGACAAAAAAGATCGGCGTGTTAGACGAGGGGAAGAAGTTTTGCCGCACGCCACCAAAACCCCAGATCGCCAGTGCCAGCAGGACGGCCATCACCGCAAGCGTCACCGTTTTCTGCTGTAACAGCGCGTTGAGCGTGCGGTGGTAGATCCGGTAGAAACCGCCATCGTAGGGCGAGGCTTCAGCGGCGGGCGTTGCCGCGCTATTCTTTTTAAACAGCCACCATTTGATTAACACCGGCGTGATGGTGAGCGCCGAGAACCAACTCAGCATCAGTGATATCAGCAGCACCTGGAACAGCGATTTGCAGTACTCACCGGTGGAATCCTGCGACAACCCAATCGGCGCAAACGCCAGTATTGCGATAACCGTGGCTCCCAGAAGCGGGAAGGCCGAGCGCCGGATAACAAAGTTGATCGCCGAGGTACGCGATGAGCCTTGCTGACGTGCAATCAATACCCCTTCGACGATCACAATCGCGTTATCCACCAGCATGCTGAGGGCAATAATCAGCGCTCCCAGTGAAATACGCTGTAGCTCAATGCCCCACAAATACATGATCAGCAGGGTGCCAAGCACGTTCAGCGCCAGCGAGAGCGCAATAATGATGCCGCTGCGTACGCCCATAAAGATCAGCAGTACACCCACCACAATCGCCAGCGCCATCAGGAAGTTGGTGATAAAGCCGTTGACGGAGTGCGCCACTTCCGCAGCCTGATCGTAAAACGTATTGATTTGGATACCGGCTGGTTTTTCTGCCGACATCTGCTGCAGTTTGGCTTCCAGTGCACGACCTACGTCAATCACGTTGACGCCAGGGATAAAGGAGACGCCCATGGTGACCGCCGGGCGGCCGTTGGCGTGATAGATGCTGGAAGGGGATTCGCTCAACCCGCGAGACAGAGTAGCGATGTCGCGCAAGCGGGTGGTGGCAGTGTCGCCAACGGGGCTGATAAGCAGATCGCTCAGCTCATCGATATTTTCAAATTCCCCGGTGGGGTGCAGACGAATCGATTCGGAGCCGGATTTGATCTCTCCTGCGCTGGAGACCACGTTCAGGCGGCTCAGTGCGGCGGAGAGTTGTGCTGGGGTAATGCCACGCGCGGCCATTTTTGTCAGCGAAACATCAACGTTGATTTGCTGCGGAATCGCGCCGCCAATCGCCACCTTACCCACGCCGGGCACCAGCACCAGTTCTCGCCGCAGCTGTTCAGCGTACTGCACTAATTCAGGATTGCTGAAGTTGTCACCGGAAATGGCGAAGAAAAAGCCGAACACGTCGCCAAAATCATCGTTAACGAAAGGCGCCGCCACGCCGGGCGGGAAGAAGCGTGACGCATCACCGACGCGCCGCCGCAGCTCATCCCAGATTTGTGGCAGTTCGTTAGAGTGATAGCGCGACGCAATATTCACCGTAATTTGCGACAGGCCGTTGGAGGAGATAGAGCTGACGCTGTCCAGATAAGGCAACTGCTGCAGGGCATTTTCCAGCGGCAGCGTCACCTCTTCTTCCACCTGCTGCGCAGATGCGCCAGGATATTGCGTGACCACTACGGCGGTTTTAATGGTAAAAGCGGGGTCTTCCAGGCGACCAATATTCAGCAGGGCAAAAATACCCCCCAGCCCTAATAGCAAAATCGCCAGCCAGACGCGAATCGGGTTATCAATAAACTGTTTGGAGATGTCCATTACAGCCCTCGCTCACGCGTCCAGATGCGTACCGGCTGTTGCGCATGTAATTCATTGACGCCTGCTGCGACCACGCGTTCACCGGCTTTCAGTCCATCGGTGATCACCACTCCCTGGTTTGTGACTTCGCCGACGGCGACCCTACGATCTTCCAGCTTCAGCTGATCGCCGCTGCCTTGCACCACCCAGACATGAGGTTCATTGCGCTGGTGGCTGTCGGGGTTAAACACCGCCTCGACCGGAACGACCAGCGCAGCGTGATTCACATTGGCGGGAAGATTGGCCAGATTGATGGTGACAGTACCACTGACACCGCCCACGGCCGGAAAATCGGCAGGGCGCGGCATGGTTAAGATCACCTGCCAGGTCAGTGTGTTGCTGCTACTGCTACCGGTGTGCTCTTTGTATTCAGCCTGAAATTCGCGATCTGGCAGCGTGTTAATGCGCACCACCGGGCGGTACGTCATGTTGCGGATATCCAGCGCGGTGAACAGGTTTTCCGGCACGTTAAACACCACATCAAGCAGGTCGGTGCGCGTTAACGTGGCGATGGTCTGGCCCGCCGCAATCACCTGATGATTACGCACATTGACCGTCGCCGCGGTGCCGCTAAAAGGCGCGGTTAAGGTCATCTGGCTTAACTCTTCACGGGCAATTTGCAAGGCCGCGTTGGCGGCATCGCGGTTTGCGCGCTGCACGTCCATTTCGGCCTGCGAGATCGCCTGGCGACCAGATAGCGTCTGGAATCGTGCAAACTGTCGCTGAGCGAGGGTGGCGGCGGTCTGGCGTTCGTTAACGCGCTGCTGAGCCTCACGTGCCACCAGTCTGGCGATCACTTGTCCCTGCGTCACATTGTTGCCCTGGCGAATCTCCAGGGCGTCGATTTGTCCACCCCGTTTAAAGGAGAGGTCGGTGGAATCACCCGATTCAATGCGTGCGGGGAAGATGCGTTGCTGAGCCTCACCGGAAGCCACTACCTCAACCACTTTCACCATGCGCGGCAAAGGGACAACTTCCGTTTTTTTTTGATCGCAACCTGTTGTGATCAATATAACAATGGCGATCAGCGGAAAATAACGCGTCACGAGTTTGTCCTCAATCAGCAATATTGAATTAATTATTGGCGTTATTATTAGCGAGATTCTTATTCGCCGAGCATTGAAACGACGGCGTAGGTAAATAACCCCACGGCAGAACAGGTTACAATAGCGATAACCACATAAAGACTCAGGCGCAGCAGACTATAGTCCGGCATCGTTACCTCCATTAACAGTGGGCGAAATAGAGTCATCTCACTGCGGACGGATAGGAGTGACGGTTAAGGTTTATTTGTTAAGGATGAGCATAGCTGTGGATATCCAAAAATGTAAAGTTTGATAAACGCAATAACTTTATCGCAACTCATGGAATTTAAGTCTGATTTGTTTGATTTAAATAGAGCTTTAAACCACGTTAACAACACAAACACAAAGTGTGGCTTTTCTCGCCATTTCATTAACATAGTGGCGGGTTAATTTATTTTCGTTAAAAACGGCTTATTTATCTTTGGTTTAAAATTACGCTAAAAATTGTTTTTTGATTACGGATGACTTTCCTCATAAAAGCAGAGTGAGTTGAATAGCCTGTGCTACGTTTATAACGTTCATTTCTCTTGTCAAAAGTTTGTCGTATAGATTATTTCCCTGCTCAATTTCGTTGAGCAGCCATTAATGACATGTCTTTCAGTTATAAACGGGACTCACCTCAGGCAGTGCGTGGATGTTTGTCTTTGTATTTGAAGTGGAACTGTTAATAACGCGATGTCACCGCCTTGATTTCCGAAACAGGATTTGAGGAGAAAGCGATGAATACTGCTAAATCGGAAAGGTCGTACTATCAGCTTTCTGTCGATGAAACCTTGAGCCAGACAGAGAGTTCACTCGAAGGTATCTCGGGTAGTGAAGCAACAGCACGCTTACAACAGTACGGTGAAAATGCCCTGCCACAAAAACCGGGCAAGCCAGCATGGCTGCGCTTCCTCGCCCATTTTAACGATGTGCTGATTTACGTGTTACTCGCTGCCGCGCTGCTGACGGCGGTGATGGGCCATTGGGTCGATACGCTGGTCATTCTGGGTGTGGCGGTGGTCAACGCGTTGATTGGTCATATCCAGGAGAGTAACGCTGAAAAATCCCTGCAAAGCATACGCAATATGCTCTCCAGTGAAACGGTGGTGATCCGCGCGGGTAACCATGAAACCCTGCCGACCACCGCGCTGGTGCCGGGTGATGTGGTGGTGATCCGCGCCGGGGATCGTATTCCTGCCGACCTGCGCGTGATCGAAGCCCACAATCTGCGCGTCGAAGAGGCGATACTCACCGGGGAATCCACGGTGGTAGAGAAAACCACCGATGCGCTTGCGGGCGAACTTCCGTTAGGCGACCGCACCAATTTACTGTTTTCGGGAACAACGGTCAGTTCTGGTGGCGGTAAAGGGCTGGTCGTCGCTACGGGCGGAGAGACCGAACTGGGGCACATCAACCAGATGATGTCCGATATCGAAAAACACCGCACGCCGTTGCTGGTGCAAATGGACAAGTTAGGGAAAGCCATCTTCCTGATTATCCTCGCGATGATGGCGGCACTGTTTGTCTTCAGCCTGCTGTTCCGCGATATGCCGGTCTCTGAACTGATGCTGTCATTGATCAGTCTGGCGGTGGCATCCGTTCCTGAAGGTTTACCCGCCATCATCTCCATCATCCTCTCACTTGGCGTACAGACCATGGCGAAGCAGCAGGCGATCATTCGCAAGCTGCCGACGGTGGAAACGCTGGGTGCGATGACGGTGATCTGCTCGGATAAAACCGGCACGTTGACCATGAATGAGATGACGGTCAAAGCGGTGATTACCGCCGACCATATCTATCGGGTAGACGGTGACAGCTATGAACCGGTTGGCGCCATTCATAAAGCGGATGACGCCGTACCGATTACCGTCACGGGTGGGTCCTTGCTGGAGCAGTATCTGCGCACCATCGATCTGTGTAATGACAGCCAGCTGATTAAGGATGAGAGCGGTTTCTGGAAAATCACCGGGGGCCCGACAGAAGGTGCGCTCAAGGTACTGGCTGCCAAAGGGCAGTTGCCGGTGGTCACCACCGAGTTACGCAGTAAAATTCCGTTTGATTCGCAATACAAATACATGTCGACGTTGTACCGCATTGGTGACGAAGAGCGCGTGCTGATCACCGGCGCGCCGGATGTGCTGTTCCGGCTTTGTCAGCAGCAGCAAACCGAACACGGCCTGCAATCGCTCGATATCAGCTGGTGGGAAAGCAAGATTGAAGAGTATGCGCGCGAAGGGCTGCGCATGGTGGCGGCAGCCTGGAAACCGGCGTTACCGGGACAAACTGAGCTCACTCATCAGGATCTGCAACAGGGCGTGATACTGCTCGGCATTGCCGGAATGATGGACCCGCCGCGCCCTGAAGCCATCACCGCGATTCGTGACTGTCTGCAGGCCGGCATACGCGTCAAAATGATCACTGGAGACCACCCGCAAACCGCGATGAGCATTGGGCAGATGCTGGGGATTGGCAATGCAGGCTCAGCCATCACCGGGCGTGAACTGGAAGTGATGGACGATCACCAGTTGAGTGATGCCGCGCAGGCCTACGACATCTTTGCCCGCACCAGTCCGGAGGATAAATTCCGTCTGGTTCAGGCGTTGCAGAGTAAGCAAGAGGTGGTCGGCATGACCGGGGACGGCGTAAACGATGCTCCCGCCCTGAAGCGCGCCGATGTCGGTATCGCGATGGGCATTAAAGGAACCGAAGTGACCAAGGAAGCCGCCGATATGGTGCTCACGGATGATAACTTCGCCACCATAGCCAGCGCAGTAAGGGAAGGGCGCCGGGTTTATGACAATCTGAAAAAAAACATCCTGTTTATTATGCCCACCAACCTCGCGCAAGGGTTGTTGATCATCATCGCGCTGCTGGCGGGGAATCTCATTCCGCTCACGCCGGTACTGATTCTGTGGATGAACATGGCGACGTCGGCCACGCTGTCGTTTGGTCTGGCATTTGAAGAGGGTGAAAAAAACATCATGCGCCGACCGCCGCGCGCTCCCAAACTGCATGTGATGGATGGGTTCGCTATCTGGCGCGTGGTGTTTGTTGGCTCAATGATTGCGATAAGTGCGTTTGTGCTGGAAGCCTGGCTGCAGCCGCGTGGCTATTCCCCTGAGTTTATCCGCACCGTGCTGTTGCAGACGCTGGTGACTGCGCAGTGGTTCTATATGCTCAACTGCCGTGTGTCGGACGGCTTCTCACTGAGCAAAGGGCTGCTGATGAACAAAGGTATCTGGATCGTCAGCGCGGTGCTGCTGGTGCTGCAACTGCTGATCATCTACGCGCCATTTATGCAGCTGCTATTCGGTACCACTGGACTGCCATTCCGTTATTGGGTGATCACCTTCATCATCGGTTTCGTGATGTTCCTGATTGTTGAAGTCGAGAAACCACTTACCCGGCGATTCAGAACGGCTTGAGTCTGCTGCCGCCCGTCACGCTGGTGTCAGCGGGGCGGGCGGTGTTTGAGACGATACATGTTGATTTCGGGCCAAAAGATGGGATTTATACGTTGCAGGACATTCGCTGTCATCAAGTCAGAGAGGGAAATGTCGCACGGGTTCGACGACCTTCACCGGTTTCTTTCTCTTTGGTTTTGTCGCCCTGCACAGTGCTGGCATAGTCGCCTTAGATTTTTCTGGCTCGATAGTCTTATTCACAGTGATGCAGCACGGGCAGTAATGAACATTCGCATATTGCGCTGCGGCGACGGTTAATGCCTGGCTGTGGTTATACATACTGCCAATAAACGCCCGTGAATCGATACCGGGTAACTGTTCACATCCTGCGGTATGCAACAGCAAGCCCCTGCGGGCGTGATCGCAGACGTAATATTTCGTTGCCTTATACATGGTTTTTTATCCGTTTGCTGTGTGAGTCAATGGACTCATTAAAGTTTATCGTATTCAATATCTTGTAAATTTGAACATCTCACTACGGCCTGAAACTCAGATTGCCCACGATGGCTCGCCATAGTAAACGGAACGATAATACGTGTACCATTTTTTGCTACGCTTTCGTTGTGGAACAGAAGAGAGCCCAGGGTGATTCTATTTTTCCCAAACATCTCGGTATGGGATTTATTGAGGATATCTTTCTCTACGGCAATAACCGCATCACGACTGTGAACGGTCACACAGGCTATTTCATCTTTTTGATTTTCTACGTTCCGCGAATATACCCCATAACCCGACGCAGACAAAATAATCCCCAGGGCACTGAGTGCTCCAACCTTAGCGGAAGTCTTCATTTTAAATTCCCTTAAGTGCCTCACAAACAGTCTCTGGTCTAACTAACGGAAAATCAAGACTATTTCTGGTTTATTTGATGAAATGAATTGATGTGTATTGCAGATGCCGCCTGGTCATTATCTGATAATGGTTGGGATAAAATCTGAATATTACGTACCACAAAAAAATCCTGTGAGATTTATTGAAGAGGGACTCGAACAAATAAAACGGGCATTAAAGCCAAAGTACATCAAATATCCTGGTTAATAACTTGTTAATGGTAGAGTTATGGCATTCTCATGACATTTTTTCCTACATTAATGCTAAGGTCAGAAGTATCTGATGATAAAAACTCACAGCCCGCTCATTCAGCAGGGCTATTCACATTAATCAACGAATCACCGCGAAGCTGAAACGCTCGTCGTGCATCTGGTCAGATAAAAAGATCAGTGTGTTAAAACAGCAAATGGTTTAACCTTTAACGACCGTCTGCAGTAGATTTATAGTAAGCCCAATAAAATCAGTGAGTTGAGTGAATTTTTATTGAGTGGCCTTTAGATTGACTGCGACCTGTTCCAGGGGGTGCCCGGTTAGCGGGCTGAGATTCTACCCGCCAGCGTTTTCGCGTTGGCAACGTAGTGACCCTACGAACCTGATCCGGCTAATACCGGCGTAGGGAGCGGAACACAGGGCGACACTGCG
>NZ_CAJCKS010000091.1:0-20499 GCF_903970985.1 Pantoea sp. ME81
ATTGCGTCTTTCACCGCTGAAGTTCGGCCTCTCAATGGCTGGCATGATGTTGATGGTGCACGTCGCTGTGCCAACGCATCCCGGTCCTGCGGCGGCGGCCAGTTTGCTGAATGCTGATATTGGCTGGTTAATGATGCTGGGCATTGGGGTTTCCATCCCGGTCGGCATCATTGGCTACGTTGTCGCAAAAATGTTGAACCGCAAAAACTATCACTTATCAGTAAATGTGCTAGAGCAGGTTCAGCTCACCACGAATAAAGATGAGCAGAAAACCGTCAAGAACCCGCCTTCAGCAGGCTTGGTTGCCGGTTTAATCGTCTTGCCTATTTTCCTCATCATGATTGGAACCTTGGTGCCACCACATCTCACTCCGGGATCGACGGCACATGGCATTCTCACGTTGCTGGGCGCACCGGCAATTGCATTGCTCATCACCCTGGCGCTGGCAGTATGGCAATTAGGATTTCGTCGTGGTTGGGGCAAAGACAAGGTTGAAGCACTCTCAAATACGGCTATCGCCAATGCTGCTGGTGTGATTCTGGTTTCGGGGGCGGGCGGTGCATTTGGCAAAGTATTGGTTGAGTCGGGCGTGGGTAAGGCACTGGCAGGGTCACTGTCGGCCATCCACTTGCCGCTGATTCCTGCGGCATACATTCTGTCATTGGCGTTACGCGCCTCGCAGGGATCGGCGACAGTAGCCATCGTCACCACTTGTGGTTTGCTGACCAGTGCCGTAACCGGATTGGCTGATATGCAATTGGTTCTGGTGGCGCTTTCAGCCTGCTTTGGTGCACTAGGCCTGTCGCACGTGAATGATTCCGGCTTCTGGGTGGTAACGCGCTATTTAGGTTTGTCGGTAGCTGATGGTTTGAAAACCTGGACAGTTTTGACCACTGTGATGGGACTGTTTGGCTTCCTGTTCACGTGGGTGATTTGGGCCATGCTTTAAGGCAGTTTTTCCTTCTAATCCCTCTCCCACAAATGGGAGAGGGAACCAATCCAGCGACGACAACAGAATGGCAACCATCTTAAACATCTCTCGATCAACTCTTTATTCCTGTGGGAGAAAACGTTGATGAGGTCATCAGGCCGCAGAGAACCACACTACGAAACCAACTCCTGCGCATACAAATACAGCGCTTTCAGCTGCGCCATCTTCTCCGCGTTATCCTCATGCAAACTCGCTAACGACTCCAGCTCTAAAAGGAACGCCTGCACGCGGTCAGCATTCAGCGCTTCACGGCGATGCTGCAACCAGCGCTGCTGCTCTTGATCATCCAGCGTGCCGGGGAAGTTACGCGCACGATAGCGGAATAGCAGCTTCGCAATGCGTTTATCGTCGAAGGTCAAATCCAACGCCGGTAAATTCTGCGGCGGCGTCTGACGCACGATGTTCATCGCTGCGCGATCGGCATCACTGAAGAAGCCGTCATACAGCTGTGCGTCAACGTCATCCGATGGCTTAAACGGCTCGGCTTCCGCAAAGAGCGTCACCGCTTTCTCACGCACTTCAGCGTGCTGACGCAGCAGCGCCAGGTTCGCCAGACAGCGTTCACGATCGATATTCAGGCGTGCAGCATCTTCGGGACGTAAGGTATTCGCTGGGGCTAACACCGGGCATTTATTAATATGCACCAGCTTAATCGGTACCGCCGCGCGGTCGCCCAGTTCACTCTGTTTGGTGTACAGCTGCTCGCGCAGTTCATCCGCATTCAGCTCCAGCAGTGGCTGCATATCGCCCGCCAGATCCACCACAATCAGCGCATTACGATTATCCGGATGCCATGCCAGCGGAATGACCCAACTGGTGTTGCCACGTGCCGCACCGAACATGCCGGAGACGTGCACCAGCGGCTTCATCTGCGGAATATCAATCAGGTTCATCAGTTTCTGCTTGTTGCGATGGGTAAACAGAAACTCAAACAGCTTCGGCTGCTTCTCTTTCACCAGTTTCGCCATCGCCAGCGTGGCATACACATCCGACATCGCATCGTGCGCCTGTTCGTGTGCCACGCCGTTGGCCTTGGTGAGATGTTCCAGTTTGAAGCTGGGGAAGCCGTCATCATTTTCCGGCCAGATAATACCTTCCGGGCGCAGGGCGTAACAGGCGCGCATCACATCCAGAAGATCCCAGCGCGAGTTACCGTTTTGCCAGCTCCAGCCGTAAGGATCGAAGAAGTTGCGATAAAAGATATTGCGCGTCACTTCATCGTCGAAGCGCACATTGTTGTAACCAATCACACAAGTTTGCGGCTCGGTAAACAGCCCATGAATGCGTTCAGCAAATGCCGTCTCTGTTACCCCGCGCGCTTTAGCCACCTGTGGCGTGATGCCGGTGATCATCACCGCTTCCGGCTGCGGCAGATAGTCATCGGCGGGCTGGCAGTAAAACACCTGCGGTTCACCTACGGCGTTGAAATCTTTATCGGTGCGCAATCCAGCAAACTGCGCCGGACGGTCCAGTGAGGGACTCTTACCGAAGGTCTCGTAATCGTGGAACAAAAAGGTGAACTCAGAGGCGGGCACGGCAGTATCCTGGCAATAGAAAATCAACGCACAGAATAGTCGTGTGCAGCAGGCAGCACAACCTTGTTTACCGCTGCTGCGGGCAGGCGCACAGCATTTGTCCGCAGTTCATACTTTTTTTCAATTTATTCAACTATCCAGGCGCTAATTGCCGTAAAACGTGCGGCGGTAAATTCATTTTTTGATTTGAGGAAGAAGTGTTGAAAAGGCGTCTGCTGGTAACTGTATCTGGAATGATTGTTTGGGCATCACTGGCACACGCTGACGACAGCATGCCATTCCCACTGACGCCTCCGCCGATCGATGCGGCTTCGTGGGTGTTAATGGACGCCACCACGGGCCAGATCCTCACCGCCGGCAATCCCGATGAAGAGCGTAACCCGGCCAGCCTCACCAAGCTGATGACCGGCTACGTGGTGGATCGCGCGGTTGATCAGAAAAAAATCACCCGTGACGATGTGGTCACCGTGGGTAAGGATGCCTGGGCTGCAGGTAATCCGGTGTTCAAAGGCTCCTCACTGATGTTCCTCAAGCCTGGCGACAAAGTGACGGTACGCGATCTGATGCGTGGCGTGATCATCGACTCCGGCAACGATGCCTGTGTGGCGCTGGCGGATTATGTGGCGGGCAGCCAGGACAGCTTCGTCAATATGATGAACAACTACGTACAGAAGCTCGGTCTGACGCATACCCATTTTGAAACCGTGCACGGCCTGGATGCACCCGGCCAGCACACCACCGCGCGTGATTTAGCGGTGCTGTCGCGCGCCATCATCAATGGTGAGCAGGATTTCTACGCCATGTACGCGGAGAAAACCCTGAGCTGGAACGGGATTACGCAAAATAACCGTAACGGTTTGTTATGGGATCAAAACCTTCACGTTGATGGCATGAAAACAGGCCATACTGAAACGGCAGGTTTCAACATCATCGCGTCAAACATTGTTGGTCGTCATCGCCTGATTGCAGTGATCATGGGCGGCAAGAGCTCGAAAGGACGTGAAGAGCAGGCGCGTAAACTGCTGGTGTGGGGCCAGAACAACTTCGATACCGTGCAACTGTTCCATGCAGGTAAGAAAATCGGCACCGAAAACGTCTGGTACGGCAATCCGCACAAAGTGGATGTCGGCACCACTCAGGATATTTATCTGTCTCTGCCGCGCACCGAAGTTTCAAACGTCATGGCGAAATATGTGATTGAGCGTAAAGACCTGGAAGCACCGCTGAAAGCCGGTGAGCAGGTGGGTGAGATTCAGGTGATGGATAAAGACAAGCAGTTGGCGAGCTATCCGCTGTATGCCTTACAAGGTGTGGATAAAGCCGGCATCATCACGCGTATCAGTGACTACGTAAAACAGAAACTGTAATCCGCAGCGGATAGCTGAGTCGCTCCCATGGCTCAACAGCATGGGAGTGAAACAGTGAGGCTTTCTGCTGCTGAACGGAGGCAAAGGTATGAAAGCATCTATCGTTGAACGCAATCCTCAAAGCTGGCTGGGCTACCATTTGCAGGGTCCGTGGCAGGAAACGGTGCCGCGCGGATTTAACCAGCTAAAAAGCTGGGTCGAGCAGCATGGTGTCGAAGGCGAATGGCTGGCCATCTATTACGGTAATCCTGAAATTCTTCCGCCGGAAGAGCTGCGCGTTGAAACGGTGATCACTGCGCCCACCGATGCTGTGCCCTCCTATGGTGACGACATCGAGCAAGGCCTGCTGCCCGGTGGGCAATATTTTCATGCGCGCATGGAAGTGATGAACAACGATTTCTTCACCGCCTGGCACAGCCTGTTTGATCATCTCAAGACGAAAACCGACTGGCAGGTGGATAATCGTCCCTGCTTCGAACACTACCTTTCCGACGGCTCTGACAGCGGCGACTGGCTGGTGGATATGTACATTCCGGTACGTGCAGCCGACTAATATCATCAGTGCGTTACTTCTATGTTTCATAAGAGAAAATAAGATGTAGCGCACTTGTTGAATCGCAAAAAAAGAGCGGAAATAGTGCTGCGCAGCACTCAATGTTCGTGTCGCGCCAGGGTAACATAGCGCGCAAATTTTTATCGTTCCCGGACCACCATGTTACGCGCCGACAAACCCATCTCTGCCATTGAGTTCTGGTTCTACCGCCACTATCGCGCTGTGCACGGCGTGCGCATCGCTATCGCCTTTGTGCTCTGTTTTCTGTTTGTGCGTTTGACGGATATTCCGGAAGGCACCTGGCCGCTGATCACCCTGGTGGTGGTGATGGGGCCGATCTCGACCTGGGGCAATGTGTTTCCGCGTGTGATCCAACGCATCAGCGGCACCTTTGCCGGACTGGCATCGGGTTTGATCGCTCTGAAGCTGGAACTGATCTCGCTGCCGATGATGTTGTCATGGTGCTTCGTGGTGATGATTATTTGCGGCTATCTGACGCTGGGTAAACATCCTTATATGGCGCTGCTGATAGGTATAACCCTCGGCGTGGTGGTGGGTGCGCCGGCCGGTGACTTCACTGTGGCGCTGTGGCGTGGCGGCGATGTGATCCTCGGTTCGATTATGGCGCTGCTGTTCAGTGCGATTCTCGCTCAGCGCGCCTACACGCACTGGCGCATTCAGCTGTCCGATTCATTTCTGGCGATGGCGAAACTGCATCACACCGGCTTTTCCGCTAACCTGCTGGAAAAACCCCGACTCAACAAACCCTTCCAGAAACAGCTGACCAGCGTCATTAAGATGCGCGCACTTCTGGAACCGGCCAGCAAAGAGACGCGCATTCCTAAATCGGTGTTTGAAGCGATTCAGACCATCAACCGTAATATGGTTAACACGATGCAGATGCAAATTGATGCATGGTGGTCATCACGTGAGAGCCACCTGTTGCTGCTCAATGCCCCGACGCTGCGCCGCAGTCAGAAAATGACCGAAGACACGTTGAACGCGCTGGCCACATTGATGGTGAAAGGGGAGACGGAAGGCGTGATCGCCAACAGCCATGAACTGGAAGAGATAACCCAGGAACTGGAACAGTTGATTGCCAACCGCAGCGGGCGCTTAGAGACCACGGCGATCTATGGCTACGTGTGGCTGAGTCTGGAACAGGCGCGCCAACTGGAGCGTATTACGGACCTGGTCCGTCTGGCACTGCGCAAATAGTTTTCTCAGGCAATGACTTAATGTGAATCACCCTTTCTTTGCGCTAAGATAAGTGCCAGTCCGAAATTAGCTGTGAAAATTGCGAATCCAGCTAGCAAGCCGCTAAGCTGTAGCTCATGACTATTCCGCCTGCCGCGGCAGGCTCAAAGAAAGGTGCCAACATGGAAAATGCCAAGCAATCATTTCAGGACGTTCTGGAGTTTGTACGTATGTTTCGTCGTAAAAACAAACTGCAGCGCGAAATCGTGGATAACGAGAAGAAAGTCCGTGATAACCAGAAACGTGTGTTGCTGCTGGACAACCTGAGCGAGTACATCAAACCAGGCATGAGCGTTGAGGCGATTCAGGAAATCATTGCATCCATGCGTGTGGACTATGAAGACCGCGTCGATGAGTACATCATCAAAAATGCTGACTTGTCTAAAGAGCGTCGCGAGCTGTCGAAGAAGTTGAAAGCGATGGGCGAGCCAAAGCCGCAGTAAAAATGTTGGGACCGCAAGGTCCCAATTTTTTTGCAGCGTGGCGGCTTCCATCACGCACTGCCTGCCGTGGCGTGCGCAATAGCCTGTGCTGCTTCAACCTGGTCAGGCTTTGGGTTTTAATTGTCGCGCTAATGCCTGCAACTGACCGGCGATTTCTGCTATATCCACATCCCCTTGCATCGGCGCAGCTGTCGTTTCGCGCAATATCAGCTCGGTTACCAGCGGCAGGGGCTGTATAGCTTCTCCGGCCAGTTCCGCCAACAAGCGGTCTACAGATACCGCACCCAACTGCTGCAAATCCTGACGCACGGTGGTGAGCGGCGGCTGATACCACGCGCTCTCGGCAGTGTCGTCATAACCAATAATCGACATCTCTCCCGGAATTTTCACGCCGTGTTGGTGCAGTGCACGCATCGCCCCAAGCGCCATCTGATCGTTCGCCACCAGCAGAGCCTGTGGCAGGCGATCCGGCAGCAACTGCAATAGCGCCTGATACCCGGATGCCGCACTCCAGTCGCCATGCAGTACGCATACCGGCTGTAACTGGTGTGACGATAACGCCCGTTGCCATGCAGTGAAGCGCGCCCGCGCCGAAGCCGAACTTTCAGGCCCATTCAGCACGCCAATCTGCTGGTGGCCCAGCGCGACGAGATGCTCCACTGCCTGCTGCGCACCCGATTCACTCTGATACTGGCACTGGCTGACAGCAGCATGTTGTTCAACATCGAGAAACAGCACAGGCTTGCTGCCGCACTGCTGCTGCACCTGCGCCGCCTGTTCAGCATCGAGCGGCAGGTTGATGAGTAGTGCATCCACGCGCTGCGCCAGCAGTTCATTCACCGTATCCTGGGCATTTCCGGCCGCATTCGCCATGGCGATCACCAGATGGTAACCCTGTGCGGCGGCACGTTCATGGATCGCAGAGGCAATTTGTGCCGGGGCCATCAATGCCAGATCGCTGGTGGCCAGCCCCAGCGTGCGCGTGGCTTTTCCTGCCAGCTGCTGTGCCACGCGGTTGGGCACATAGTTCAGCTGTTGCATCGCGGCTTCGACTTTAGCGCGCGTGCGTGGCGAAACCTGCACGGAATGGTTGAGCACACGGGAAACGGTCTGGTAGGAAACCCCCGCCAGTGCAGCGACATCATCGAGGGTAACGGAACGCGCAGTCATAAACTCTCCTGAATCTGATAGCGGCGAGTGTAGCAAATTTTTCTCTGCTGTCGCGGAGTTAAGCCGCTACACTGCCAGTGTTAATGCGAGGAGAACGCGATGCAGCTCAATAGCCAACAGATTCAGGATATCAATACGCTTGCGGCCTGGCTGGCGCTTGACCACATGCCGACAGATGGCACGCTTGAGGTTGATTTGGCAATTCTTGCCGGTCACGCGGTACTGCCCAACGTTGAAGGTGTGATTGCACTGGCGAAGAAGTATCAGCTGCCTCTGATGATCAGCGGCGGTATCGGTCATTCCACGGTGTTACTGGCGGAGATGATTGCTAATCATCCCCTTTATCGTCAGATTTCTACCCAAGGTAAAAGCGAAGCAGAGCTGCTGGGTGACATGGCGCGGGTGTTTGCCGCACTGCCGGACGAGCAGCTGCTGCTGGAAACCGCCTCACGCAACTGTGGTGAGAATGCCGCTTTCAGCCAAAAACTGCTGGATGAGCAGAAGTGGCAGCCGCAGCATGTATTGCTGGTGCAGGACCCACTGATGCAGCGACGTACCTGGGAAACCTTCCGCTACCAGTGGCGCGACCGTGCCGACGCACCCGAATTTATCAGCTGGCCGGTGTTCGTCCCGCAGGTGATGATGGATGCGGGTATGCTGCGCATTATCGGTGCGCCACCGCAAGGATTGTGGTCGATGGAGCGTTTTCTTTCGCTGCTGATGGGCGAGATCCAGCGCCTGCGCGATGATGAAAACGGCTACGGTCCACGCGGCAAAGGTTTCCTCGGGCATGTGGATATCCCGGACGAGGTAGAAGCAGGCTGGCAGCGCTTGATGCAGCTGAAGGGCGTGCAGTCGCGGCTTGGATAAAACGCGT
The DNA here is from genome assembly GCF_903970985.1 of Pantoea sp. ME81. NCBI lineage: Bacteria > Pseudomonadati > Pseudomonadota > Gammaproteobacteria > Enterobacterales > Erwiniaceae > Pantoea > Pantoea sp. ME81. The sequence goes on from NZ_CAJCKS010000091.1 coordinate 8,194, forward strand.
ATAACCCCGATGCGGTGCACTTTATTGCGCATAGGTCGGCGATTTGGCTCTGTCAGGTTCACGCCTAACCCCGTAGCGGCGCAATTCATTGCGCGTAAGTCAGCGAATTAGCCTTCTCAGATTCGCGCGATAATATAGCACCGCAACGGTATTAACCTGCGATTTAACGATTCTGCAAATATACCTGCAAATTCACATACACCGCATTCAACAACGGGGTGTTCACACCATTGCGCGCGCCGCGCACCAGCAAATCACCGATGACCTGATCCGCTTCAATTTCATAACCCTGGGTTAAATCGCGGTACATCGAGGAGGTCATCGCCACCTGCGGATTATTCAACGTTTCATAAATCTTCGCCGTTACCGCTGGCCGTTCCTGATAGCCGTCAGCGCTGAGTACGGAAAGTACCTCGGCGAAAATCCCCTGCAACAGCGCCTCTCCACCTTGGGATCGCAACACCTGTTGGGTATTACCTCGCGCGATGCAGCATACCGCCCCTAAGGTGCTCAGCAGCAACCACTTCTCCCACAGTTCGCTGATGATGTTGTCAGCAAAGACCGTATCGAACTGCGCGATGTTCAGCGTCTCATCGACACGTTGCAGACGTGCATCATTGTGCCCATCGAGTGCACCGTAGTAGAGGATATGCAGTGGCGTCATCTGCACCACTTCACCTTGTTCACCCAGCGTGGCGTTGATTTTGCACAAGCCGCCAATCACCTTGTCGCCAAAGCGTGCGCGCAGCGTATCGATATGCCGCATGCCGTTGAGGATCGGCATGATCAGTGTTTCTGGCCCGACGGCGGGTGCGATATCCTCGATTGCCTGATCGAGCCCGAAGCTTTTCACCGTCAGAATGATCAGATCAAACTGGCCTGACAGCTTGCCGGTTTGCGCCAGCTGCGGGTGAATCACTTCTGTGCCGCCCGGTGTTTTTAGCACCAGACCGTTTTGTTGCAGTTGCTGAAAACGGCGCTCGCGCACCAGAAAAGTCACATCACGTCCTGCTTGCGCCAGACGTGCACCGAAATACCCGCCGGTGGCACCGGCGCCGACAACCAGAATGCGCATGGTTAGATTTCCCGTTGAGAGTGAGACCCTTACCATAAATCGGGAAGGGTTAAGCTTGCCAGCCCGTAAATGCTGAAACCGATGCAAGATTTTCACGATGGCTAAAAAAGGCTCAAACTGTTCGTATTTATTCGTACAATGGGTCTATGCTGTTGCGCAGCGGCGGGCAATGGTGCTCGCCCACTTTTCCAGTCGAACAGACTAAGGACGCATCATGCCCCGACCCCTACCTATCGAACGTTATCGCAATATCGGCATCTCCGCGCACATCGATGCCGGCAAAACCACCACCACTGAGCGCATTCTGTTTTACACCGGGATGAGCCACAAGTTGGGTGAAGTGCACGATGGCGCGGCAACCACAGACTGGATGGCGCAGGAGCAAGAGCGCGGTATTACCATTACCTCGGCGGCGGTAAGCTGCCACTGGCCGGGCATGGATGGCAGCTTCACGCCGCACCGCATCAACATCATCGACACACCTGGACACGTCGATTTCACCATCGAAGTGGAGCGATCCATGCGCGTGCTGGATGGTGCCGTGATGGTGTATGACGCCGTCGGTGGCGTACAGCCGCAATCGGAAACCGTGTGGCGCCAGGCCAACAAGTATCATGTGCCGCGCATTGCTTTCGTTAATAAGATGGATCGCCAGGGTGCGGACTTCTTCCGCGTGGTGCAGATGATGAAAGATCGTCTGCATGCCAACCCCGTGCCGATTGTGATTCCGATTGGTGCGGAAGAGCACTTCGCAGGCGTGGTGGATCTCAACAAAATGCGCGCCATCTATTGGGATGACGCCAGCCAGGGCATGACGTTCAGCTATGCGCCGATCCCTGATGAGTTGCAGGCGCTGGCTGCCGAATGGCGTGAGAATATGGTGGCCGCTGCGGCGGAAGCCAGTGAAGCGTTGATGGATCGCTATCTGGAGCAGGGTGATCTGAGCGAAGAAGAGGTCATCGCGGGCTTACGTCAGCGCACGTTGATTGGCGAGATCCAGCCGATGCTGTGTGGTAGCGCGTTCAAAAACAAAGGTGTGCAGCGCATGCTTGATGCGGTGATTGAGCTGATGCCGTCGCCGCTGGACGTGCCGCCGGTTACCGGTGTGAACGAAAAAGGCGAGCACGATGAGCGCCATGCTGATGACGAGGAACCGTTCTCGGCGCTGGCCTTCAAGCTGATGAGCGATCCCTATGTGGGCCAACTCACCTTCGTGCGTGTCTACTCCGGTGTATTGCGCAAAGGCGATAGCGTGTGGAATGCGGTGAAAGGGCGCAAGGAGCGCATCGGACGTATCGTGCAGATGCAGGCTAACGATCGTATCGAAATCGAAGAGATTCGTGCGGGTGATATTGCCGCCTGTGTCGGCTTAAAAGAGGTCACCACCGGTGAAACACTGTGCGATCCGAACGCAGTCATCACGCTGGAACGCATGGAGTTCCCGGACCCGGTAATCTCGCTGTCGATTGAGCCGAAAACCAAGGCGGATCAGGAGAAAATGGGGCTGGCGCTGCAGCGTCTGGCGGCGGAAGATCCATCGTTCCGCCTGCACACCGATGAGGAGTCAGGGCAGACGATTATCTCCGGTATGGGTGAACTGCACCTTGAGATCATCGTTGATCGCATGAAGCGTGAATTCGGCGTGGAAGCCAACATTGGTCGACCACAGGTGACCTATCGCGAAACCATCCGCAAAACGGTGCGCGATGTGGAAGGCAAGTTTGTGCGTCAGTCGGGCGGTAAAGGTCAGTATGGTCATGTGGTACTGACGCTGGAGCCGCAGGCAGCAGGCGCCGGTTTTGCCTTTGAAGATGCCACCAAGGGCGGTGTCGTGCCACGCGAGTTTATTCCTTCGGTGGAGAAGGGGATTCGTGAGGCGCTGAACAGTGGTGTACTGGCGGGTTATCCGGTGGTAGACCTTAAGGCCACGCTGACTTTTGGTTCGTATCATGACGTCGACTCCTCAGAAATGGCGTTCCGCATGGCGGCGATTTTCGGTTTCAAAGCCGCAGCAAAACAGGCTGACCCGGTGATTCTTGAGCCGGTGATGCAGGTGGAAGTGGAGACGCCAGAGGATTACGCCGGTGGGGTGATGGGCGATCTCTCTTCGCGTCGCGGTACGCTGCAAGGTATGGATGAGCGCTTTGGTGCGCGCATCATCCGAGCCGAAGTGCCGCTGTCAGAGATGTTTGGCTACGCCACCACGCTGCGATCCATGTCGCAGGGCCGTGCGACTTACAGCATGGAATTTGCGCATTACGCTGAAGCGCCACGCAATGTGGCCGAGGGAATTATTGCGTCACGCGCAGAGTGATTTTTTGGGCGGCAAGGATGCTGCCACTTAATACCCTTTCATCTATCCATTCGTCATATTCGCATTAATGCGGAGGGCTGCATGCCGTCGTTAAGGATGGCGCTACGGTTTTATTTCCCGCCTTAAATCATTTCATCACAACCTTTGCCACTATTGTCGTTTTACATTTATTTATCCGGATTTTAATAATTTAGCGGAAATTAAAAACAGGCCGGAATTCGGGCTGATTAAAATAACACCTGCTATCACCAAGGATAATATGAAAATAAACGCAATTTCTCTGGCGCTGGGCTTAAGTTTGCTTGGCGGTGCGCTTCACGCTGTTGCTGCCGATAAACCGGTCAGCGGTGGCAGTTTGACGGTGGGCGTCGAAACCGAACCCACGACCTTTAACCCGCAACTGAACGGGCAGGACAAAGCCGAAATCACCCTGCGCAATTTCTGGGAGTCGCTGCTGGCACGCCGCCCTGACGGCAGTTTTGTGCCGTGGCTGGCTGAAAGCTATCAGGCCAGCGAGGATGGCAAAACCTTGCGCTTTAACCTGCGTCGCGATGTCACTTTCTCCAATGGTGAAAAATTTGATGCCAATGCGGTGGCTGAAAACTTCCGCCAGACTCAGGTGGCACAGTACTGCGCGGGCACCAGCCTGTGCCTGATGGGGTCGCACATCGACAAAATTGAAACCCCTGATGACCATACCGTGGTGATTACGCTGAAAGAGGTCTATTCCCCGTTCCTCTCCTTCGCGGCGGGACTGCAAATTCTCTCACCCTCCAGCTGGAAATCGTCGCAGCTGAAATCGGGCGGCACGGAGATTGCCGGCACCGGCCCGTTTATCCTGCAAAGCTACGAAAAGGGTCAGCAGGTCACTTACGTCAGAAACCCGAAATACAACTGGGCGCCTGCCACGGCGAAGCATCAGGGGCCAGCCTATCTTGACCGCGTCACCTATCGCTTCCTGCCGGAATCCTCGGTGCGTACCGGGGCGCTGCTGTCCGGGCAAGTGGATGCCATTGAAGGGATTTCGGGTAATGATGCCGGTGAGTTCAAGGACAACAGTGATTTCACCTACCAGCACGCGCTCAATACCGGTACGCCGTACTCGCTGTTCCTCAACGTCGAGTATGGTCCCACGCAGGATGTGAAAGTGCGCCAGGCACTGCTACAAGGGCTGGAGATCGACCCGCTACTGAAATCGGTGTATCGCGGTGAGCGTACGCGCGCGTGGGGCATTACCTCACCGATTGATCCGCTGTACAACAACGAACTGGAAGGGAAGTACGGCAATAACCCGGATGCCGCCAACAAGCTGCTGGATGAAGCAGGCTGGCAAACCCGTGATAGCGAAGGCTTCCGCAGCAAAAATGGCGAGCGGCTGCGCATTGAGCTGATTCAGGCGCAGGCCACGGTGCGTGACCAGCGCGACGTGTTGCTACAGGCGATTCAGGCACAGGCGCGCCAGCGGTTGGGCATCGATCTTAAGCTCAACTACGTTGATTCCGGCACCTACGCGGATGTGCGCAAAAGCGGAAAATTCGGCACCATCGCCAACTCCAACACCCCGACTGATGGCGTAGATATTGAGAACCACTATCGGCCCATCGCTCAGGGCGGCGCGATTAACTACAGCCGTGTCAATGATGCTGGTCTCAATGCACAGCTGGATAAGGCCGCTGCCACACTGGACTTGCAGCAACGCCGTCAGTATTACAGTGAGTTGCAGCAGCGTGCACTGCTTCAGTTGGCCTTAGCGGTGCCGTTGTACGAACCCGAAGATCAGCTCGCCACCGCCAGCTACGTGCACGGTTACGGCTTCCGCAGTTATAAACAGATGCCGGAAAGCGTTTACGATGTGTGGTTAAGCAAACACTAATTGGTAAAACGATTGGTAGCGGCATGATTTATTGCGTGTGCATCAGAAGCAACTTTATTGCTTATGGGTGCGCGATAAATTTTGCCGCTATGCTATGCGCCAAATAAAACGCTTCTGTTATTTCCCACAATTAACAAATCCATTGCCACTATTCTCGTTTTACTTTAATTCCCCGGATTTCAATAATTCCCTGAAGATAAATTCAGGAAACCCCAACATGAGCCAATCCATCCAAATCGCCAAACCCGACGATACCGAAGAGATATTTGCCCTGTTACAGCGTGCGTATGCCTCGCTGGTGGCGCTGGATGTGCATTTCACCATTTCGCAGGGCAACGTTGAGCAGGTACGCCGCGTCATTGAACAGGAAACGGTGCTGGTACTGCGTAAATGGGAGCGCGCTGTTGCGACAGTCACGGTGCGCTTTCCGTGGCAGCAGGAAACCGATGCGCCGTCGTCGCTGCCGTTTATCCACTGGTTCGCCGTGGACCCAGACTACAAAGGGCAGGGCTATGGTCGTGAAATCATCAGCTATGCCGAAGACACCCTGTTGAAAGAGACGCTTAAAGCGCCGGGTGTCTATCTGGCAACCGCCACCAAACATCCGTGGCTGAGTGAGCTTTATTTGCGTCGCGGCTATCAGCCGTTTTATCACCGCACCAATGCATTGGGCGAAGCGCTGGTGTTCCTGAAAAAGGAATTCAACCCGCAGCCGATCGCCAGCATTGCCTGATTCACATCATTTAAAACAACAGGGACTTTATGAAAGCGAATTCGATCACGCTGGCGCTGGGGCTGGCGTGCCTGCTGAGCACCTCGGCCACGCTTGCCGCAGAATCCCCGCGCAGCGGCGGTTCACTGACCTATGGCGTGGAAACCGAACCAGCACCCTTAAATCCACAGTTAAACGGGCAGTCCAAAGCAGAAGTGACGCTGCGCAATGTATGGGAATCCCTGCTGGCGCGTCGCACCGATGGCAGCTTCGTGCCGTGGCTGGCGACGGGTTACGAGGTCAGCCCAGACGGCAAAGTTTATCGCTTCACGCTGCGTCGCGATGTCACTTTCTCGAACGGTGAAAAACTGGATGCCAACGCGGTGGCGGAGAACTTCCGCCAGGTTCAGGATCCAAAATATTGCGCCGGAACCAGCATCTGCGCCCTGAGCGCACGCATTGCCAGCGTTGAAACACCCGATAACGACACCGTGGTGATCACCCTGAAACAGGGCTATGCGCCATTCCTGTCGTTTGCTGCCAAGCTGCAGATTCTGGCTCCCGCCAGCTGGCACTCACCGCAACTCAAAGCGGGCGGTAAAGAGATTGCGGGCACCGGTCCTTTCATCATCGAAAGCTACGAAAAGGGCCAGCAACTGACACTGGTGCGCAATCCGCATTACCACTGGGCACCGGCCACCGCACATCATCAGGGTCCGGCATATCTGGAGAAAGTAACCTATCGCTTCCTGCCGGAATCCTCGGTGCGCACCGGCGCATTGCTCTCCGGCCAGCTGGATGTCATTGAGGGGATCTCCGGCAATGATGCCAGCGAGTTTAAAGACAGCGCAGATTTTACCTACCAGCACGCGCTGAATACCGGCACGCCTTATTCGTTGTTCCTCAACGTTGAATATGGCCCAACGCAGGATGTGAAAGTGCGTCAGGCACTGTTGCAGGGGCTGGATATCGATCCGCTGTTGAAGTCGGTGTATCGCGGCGAACGCACCCGCGCGTGGGGCATCACTTCACCAGTTGATCCGCTCTATAACAACGATCTGGAAGGCCAGTACGGTAATAACCCGACAGCGGCGAACAAATTACTGGATGAGGCCGGATGGCAAGCGCGCGATGGTGAAGGCTTTCGCAGCAAAGACGGTCAGCGTCTGAGCATTGAAGTGATTCAGGCGCAGGCCACGGTGCGCGATCAGCGCGATGTGCTATTACAGGCGATTCAGGCGCAGGCGCGTCAACGTCTCGGCGTCGAAATCAAATTGCGCTATGTCGATTCCGGCACCTATGCCGACGTGCGCAACAGTGGTCACTTTGGCTCGATTGCCAACTCGAATACCGAAACCGACGGCATTGATATCGAAAATCACTACCGTCCGGTGAAAGCCGGTGGCGCCATCAACTACAGCCGCGTTAATAGCCCGGAAATCAACGGCTGGCTCGATCAGGCCGCCGCCACGCTGGATATCAATCAGCGCCGCAAATACTACAGCCAGCTCCAGCACTATGCCCTGACGCAGCAGGCGTTGGCGATCCCACTCTATGAACCGGAAGACCAAATCGCTGCCGCCCGTTATGTGCACGGCGTGGGCTTCCGCAGCTACAAGCAGATGCCGGAGAACGCGTACGACATCTGGCTCAGTGATCATTAATCAGGAGGCGAAGATGAGTCTGGAAAGCATTGTCACCCGCACCCCGCGACCGCGTCGGCCTTCAGTCTGGCGCAGTGAACTGTCGCGCCGTATTGTCGGCCGTCTGCTTGGCGGCCTGCTGGTGCTATGGGCCGCCGTGTCGCTGGCTTTTCTCGGGGTGCATCTGGCACCCGGCGATATTGTTAGTTTGCTGATTGGTGAACAGCTTCGTACCCCGGCGATTGAAGCGGCGATCCGCGCAGAATGGGGATTGAATGAGCCACTGTGGTGGCAATATCTGCATTACCTGTGGCGCGTGCTGCATGGCGACTTTGGTCGCTCTTATATGCTCAACACTGAAGTCAGCCATCTGCTGGCTACCCAGCTGTGGCCGACCATCAAACTCACGCTAGCGGCACTGCTGGTGAGCATTTTGTTTGCGGTGGTGATGGCGGTTGCAACGGCCCATCGTCGCGTTGGGCGTCGAGTGGCCAACAGCGTTGAACTGCTGCTGGCTTCTACGCCTTCATTCTGGATGGGCATCGTGCTGCTGTTTATCTTTAGCTTCACGCTGCGCTGGTTCCCGGTGGCAGGTGATCGTTCACTCTCCTCACTGGTACTCCCAGCGCTGGCATTGGGACTGGCGCAAGGGACGGTGATTGCCCAGCTACTGCGTCGTGAACTGGAGCGTGCACTGGATGCACCCTTTACCCTGACGCTGCGTGCCTGGGGCGTAGGGGAAACCACTATTCGTTTACGTCACGCCTTGCGTCATGCTGCGCTCCCCGCCGTAACCTTAACCGGCTGGCTGGTGGGCGGATTACTCAGTGGCGCAGTGATTACCGAACAGGTATTTGGTCGCCCTGGCCTCGGCAAACTCACCGTGGATGCGGTGCTGGCCAAAGATCTGCCGGTGGTGCTGGCGGTGGCGATTCTCTCGGCGCTGATCTACGTGGTGATGAGTACGCTGGTCGATATCTTGTCGCTGTGGATCGACCCGCGTTTGCGTGGGGAGAACAAATCATGATTGCGGCCTTGCAACGTCTTCCCTCATCTCTGCCCATTGCCGTGTGGCTGGCGATTTTCTACCTGGTGCTGCTGGCGGTGGCGGTGATTGCGCCGGGCGTGCTGACCCATAGCGATCCGTTGCTGGCCGATCCGGTTAACGCGCAGCTAGCGCCTTCTGCTGCCCACTGGCTCGGCACCGATCAGCTGGGACGCGATCTGCTGACGCGCGTGATTTACGGCAGCCGCTATTCGCTGCTGATCAGCGTGGCGGCAATGGCATTGGCGGTACTGTTTGGCACCTTGCTGGGCCTGATTGCGGCACTGGCGCGTGGGGTGATCGATGAGCTGCTAAGCCGCGCGGTAGATGTGATCTCCGCCTTTCCGGATCTGCTGCTGGCGCTGATGCTGATCGCGTTTACCGGGCCCGGTACCAACAACCTGATTATCGCACTTGGTGTGGCCTCCGTGCCGCGCTTTGCCCGCGTGGTGCGTGCGCAAACCTACACGGTAATGACCTCCGGCTACGTTGAGCAGGCACGCACCTTTGGCTTGTCACGCTTCACGTTAATCACCCGCCATATTCTGCCGCACGCCATCGCGCAGGTGCCGGCGCTCGCCACGCTGGGACTCGGCACCGCCATTATCGGCACCGCCGGATTGAGTTTTCTCGGCATGGGACCGCAACCGCCGACCGCCGAATGGGGCCTGATGCTGGCAGAAGGGCGTAACTATCTGCGCAACGCATGGTGGATTGCAGTGTGGCCCGGCGTGTTTATCACCCTGACCGTGATTGCGGTAAATACCTTAGGCCGCCACTGGCAGGCTCGTTTTGAAGGAAGAAGTGCATGAGCCAACCCTTTATCGATATTCAAAATCTCAGCATTCGCTTTGGTCCACAGCAGGTGGTGAAGAACCTCAACTTACAAGTGTGGCCGGGTGAGTCAGTGGCGCTAGTGGGAGAATCAGGCTCGGGTAAAACCCTGACCGCCCGCAGTTTGCTGGGATTATTGCCCGAAGGCGCGATGCTGACCGCCGATCGTTTTACCATCGATGGACGTGATATGCGTCAAGCCACTCGTCATGACTGGCACACGTTGCGCGGACGTCGCATCGGCTATGTGTTGCAGGATGCGCTAGTCTCCCTTGATCCACTGCGTCGTATTGGGCAGCAACTCAGCGATGCGCTCAACGCGGCGGGACATCGTGAGGCGATAGAGGAAAAGAGCCTGGCTCTGCTAAAAGCGGCAGGTATTCACGATGCTGAAAGCCGACTGGCGCGTTATCCGCACCAGCTATCCGGCGGCCAACGCCAGCGTGCGCTGATTGCCAGCGCGCTGGCGGGCAGTCCAACGTTATTGATTGCCGATGAACCGACCACCGCACTGGATATGACCGTGCAGCGCCAGATTCTGCAACTGCTGGCTCAGCGCCGCCGGGAAGGGCATGGTCTGCTGCTGATCAGTCACGATCTGGCGGTGGTGGCGGAACTGGCGGATCGCGTGCTGGTGATGCGCGATGGCGAAGTGGTGGAGCAGGGCCACAGTAGCCCGCTGCTGCAGCGTCCGCAACATGCCTGGACACAGCGCCTGCTACGCGCGGTGCCAACCCCTGCCACGCGTGGGATGCGTTTGAGTGCCACCGAACCCACACTGTTACCGCCGCGTCCAAAGCCGGGCACCACGCCGTTGCTGGAAGGCATCAATCTAAATAAAGCCTATGGCGATCGCCTGGTGCTCAACAATATCAATTTTCAGCTACATGCGGGTGAGACGCTGGGCGTGGTGGGCGAATCCGGCTCGGGGAAAACCTCGCTGGTGAAAGTGGTGATGGGCTTAACCGAACCCGACAGCGGCACGCTACAGCTGGAAGGTGAACGCTGGGATCGCCTGCCAGAGAAAGCCCGTCGCGCACGCCGTGCCAGGCTGCAGCTGATCGCGCAGGACCCGTTTAGCTCTTTCGATCCACGCTACACGGTAGAAAAAATCATCGGTGAAAGCCTCGACAGCGTTGGCATCTATGGCGATGCGCGTCGACAGCGCGTGCGCCAGTTGCTGGATGAAGTGCAACTGGGTGACCGTTTCCTGCAGCGCTATCCACAACAGCTTTCTGGCGGGCAGCGCCAGCGCGTGGCGATTGCGCGCGCTTTTGCGCCAAATCCAGCGCTGCTGGTGGCCGATGAGCCAGTAAGCGCACTGGATGTGTCAGTGCAGGCACAGGTGCTGGATCTGCTGGCAGAGATGCAGGCTGAGCACGGCACCGCACTGCTGTTTATTTCTCACGATCTCGGCGTGATCCAGCATCTGGCGGATCGCGTGCTGGTGATGCAAAACGGACAGATCGTCGAGAGCGGGACAATGACCCAGGTGTTTGCCGCACCGCAGCATCCGTGGACGCAAAAACTACTTCAGGCGCTACCGGTAATTCCCGACTGGCAGCCCGCACACGCTTAACAGGAGCAAAATATGAGTCAGACACAACGCCAGCTGCGGCTGGGTGCCATCATTCAGGGTGTATCCGGCAACATGTCGGCATGGCGTCATCCAGATGCAGTGGCCGATGCCAGCATCAATGTGGATTACGTGCTGGATCTGGCACGCAAAGCGGAGCAGGCGAAGATCGATTTTCTGTTTGTTGCCGATGGTTTGTACATCACACCTCAGTCGATACCGCATTTTCTCAACCGTTTTGAGCCGATTACCTTGCTGTCAGCCCTCTCACTAGTGACGCAGAAAATCGGTTTAGTGGCGACGCTCTCCACCTCATACAGCGAGCCGTTTACCGTGGCGCGTCAGTTTGCCAGTCTTGATCAACTGAGTGGTGGTCGGGTTGGCTGGAATGTGGTGACCTCGCCGCTGGAAGGTTCCGCGAAAAACTTCTCACGCGCCACTCATCCGGAGCACGATGAGCGCTACCGCGTCGCCAGCGAATATTTGCAGGTGGTGAAAGGGCTGTGGGATTCGTGGGAACAGGATGCGTTCGTACGCGACAAGCAAACTGGACAGTTCTTTGATGCAGATAAGCTGCATACCTTGAATCATAAGGGCAAATATTTTGCCGTGCAGGGGCCGTTAAACGTCGGCCGCTCGCCGCAGGGACGCCCAATCGTGTTCCAGGCGGGTGCATCTGAAGCCGGCAAAGCGTTTGCGGCTGAAGCGGCAGATGCCATTTACACCCGGCAGGAGACGCTGGAAGAGGCGCTTGAGTTTCGTGAGGACGTGCGACGTCGCCTGGTGGCACGTGGCCGCGATGCTGATGATATCCGCGTGTTCCAGGGCATCAGCGTGATTATCGGGGATACGGAACAGGACGCCGAGCGCCGCTATCAACACACCGCTGAGCTGGTGACCGTTGATAAAGCGCTGGAGTATCTGGGACGCTACTTCGAGCATCACGATTTCACTCAGTATGCGCTGGATGAACCCTTCCCGGAGATTGGCGATCTCGGAGCGAACAGCTTCCGCAGCACCACCGATAAGATTAAGCAGAATGCGCGTGAGCGTGGGTTAACCTTGCGTCAGGCCGCGCTGGAGGAAGCCACACCGCGTCCGAGTTTCCTCGGTACTGCACAACAGGTGGCAGACGGATTAGCGCAATGGTTCCTGGCGGGCGCAACCGACGGCTTTATCGTGCGTGGCGGCACTCCGACTGCGTTTGATGATTTTGTTGCGCAGGTGATTCCAC
>NZ_CAJCKS010000092.1:0-19897 GCF_903970985.1 Pantoea sp. ME81
GTGTGTTGTTTGTCAAGGAGTTTGCTGCATTCGTGATGTGTAACGCGGAGTGGCGTGCAGACGTGGGTGTTTGAGGTGTATTTTCTATATGTTTGTTCAAGCAGAGGCCGGCATACGAGAGTGCGGGATATGCCTGGGGTTCAGACGTGTGCTCTTCGGATCGAGCCAGAACGTGGTGGCAGTGATTGAGAATACCGCCGGTCAGGGCAGCAATCTTGGCTTCCGTTTTGAACACCTCGCCACCATTATTGAGCACGTCGAAGATAAATCTCGCGTTGGGGTGTGTATCGATACCTGCCATGCATTTGCTGGCGGCTACGATCTGCGGACAGAAGAAGCCTGCGTGGAGACCTTTGCAGAATTTGAACGCATCGTTGGTTTCCAGTTCCTGCGCGGCATGCACCTTAATGACGCCAAAAGCACGCTCGGCAGCCGTGTGGATCGCCACCACAGCTTAGGTGAAGGCAACATTGGCAAGACGGTGTTTAGCTGGCTGATGAAGGATAAGCGCTTTGATGGCATCCCGATGATTCTGGAAACCATCAATCCGGATATCTGGAAAGATGAGATTGCGTGGCTGAAGTCGGAACAACAGGCGTAAAACAGACAGCAAAAAGGGAGCCGCAGCTCCCTTTTTCTTATCCGGTGAAAATTACGCGGCTTTCGCCAGCTCTTCTTCCGGACGTTTCAGAATCGCGTAACCGAGGCCAGCCACTGCGGTACCAATCACAATCGACATCAGATAACCCAGCACCGGGGTGATCGCACCCGGGATCAGCAGTACAAACAGACCACCGTGAGGTGCCATCAGTTTCGCGCCAACCAACATGGATACCGCGCCAGTGATTGCACCGCCGACGATGCAGCAAGGCAGCACACGCATAGGGTCACGCGCCGCAAATGGAATTGCACCTTCAGAGATGAAGCACAAGCCGAGCACCAATGCCGCTTTGCCCCCTTCCTGCTGACCTTTGTTGAACTTACGACGAGCAACAATTGTTGCCAGGCCCATCGCTAACGGTGGCACCATACCGGCGGCCATGATCGCGGCCATCGGCGCATAGGTTTGCGAACTCAGCAGGCCGACACCGAAGGCGTACGCCACTTTGTTCACCGGACCACCCATGTCGGTACACATCATGCCACCAAGGATCGCGCCCAGCAGTACCGCATTGGCGGTGCCCATGTTCGCCAGCCAGTGCGTCAGACCGCTCATGATGCCCGCAACAGGTTTACCCACCACGTAAATCATCAGCAGGCCGGTAATCAAACTCGCTACCAGCGGAATGATCAGGATCGGTTTTAACGCTTCCATACTTTGCGGCAGTTTAACTTTGCTGCTCAGCATCTTCGCGGCGTAACCGGCAATGAAGCCAGCGATGATACCGCCAAGGAAACCGGCGTTAATGCTGGTGGCGATCATACCGCCAATCAGACCCGGAGTCAGACCCGGACGGTCGGCAATCGAGAAAGCAATAAAGCCGGCCAGTACCGGTACCATCAGCGCGAAGGCACTGCCGCCACCAATCTGCATCAGCGCAGCCGCTAAGGTACCCTGCTCTTTAAATGCGGTGATACCAAAGGCGAAGGAGAGCGCGATGCTCAAACCACCTGCTACCACCATCGGCAGCATGTAGGACACGCCGGTCAGCAGGTGACGATAAGCACCGGCTTTCTCTTTGCTGTCGCTTTGCGTGCTGGCTGACGCGTTGCCGCTCGGTTGATAGGTTTTGGCTTCAACCTGCGCTTTATCCAGTTCCTGCGCGGTTTTCTTCAGCGCCAGGCTGGTTGAGGTGCGGTACATCGGCTTGCCAGCGAACTTCGCCAGGTCCACATCGATATCTGCTGCCACGATCACCAGATCGGCCGCAGCCACCTCTTCAGGGGTGATGGCATTGCCTGCACCCACGGAACCGCGGGTTTCCACTTTCACCCACCAGCCACGCTTGGTCGCTTCTGCCTGAATCGCCTCAGCCGCCATAAAGGTGTGCGCTACGCCGGTTGGGCAAGCGGTAACCGCGACAATGCGTTTCTGACCGGTGCTCTGAGCGGCAGCAGGAGCAGTAACCGCCGCAGCGCCATGCCAGACCTTGGCACTGGCTTTAGCCTGATTAATGGCCGCCAGCGGATCGCGCAGCGCCTGCTGCACATCGACCAGCGCCACGGATTTGCCTGCCAGTTGTGCATCGTTCGGCACAGCATGGCCAGCAACCAATACCAGTTCAGCATCGGCCACGTTGTCAGTCAGCGTCAGGCCAGCCTGTGCTGCGGTTGCGCGCAGACGTTCTAAAGCCAGATGTCCTGATGCCAGTCCCAGTGAAGAATCTTTTATCAGCAGCGTTTTCATTATCGCTCTCCTGCTGTTAGTTAACGGGTTGTAAGTCGACGCGCGCCATCATCGCGGCCAACTGGGTACGATCGGTCACACCAACGTTGCTCTGGCTCACCGCCATCGCAGCCACTGCGGTAGCCAGACGCAAGGTATGCTCGCTTGATTCACGCATCAACAGCCCGTAAATCAGGCCGCCGACCATTGAATCTCCCGCGCCTACTGTGCTGACTACTTCACAGGCTGGTGGTTTGGCGATCCATTCGCCAGAGGCGTTGACCCACAGTGCGCCTTCCGCACCAAGGGAAATCACCACATGGGCAATGCCCTGCTCACGCAGTTCATGCGCGGCTTCGATCACATCCTGCAAGGTTGGCAGTTTGCGGTCGGCCCAGATTTCCAGTTCACGACGGTTCGGCTTCACCAGCCACGGCGCGGCTTTTAGTCCCGCCACCAGCGCTTCACGACTGCTGTCGAAAATGATGCACGGACACAGGGTGCGCAGATCGCTCATCCATTTGGTGAACGCTTCGGGCGCCACGCCCGCGGGCAAGCTGCCGCTGACGCATACCATGTCGAACTGTCCCAGCCAGGTCAGTGAATCGGCAGTGAAGCGATCCCAGTCCTGCGCGGTGACGTTGAAGCCAGAGAAATTCAGGTCGGTGACTTCACCGTCTTTTTCCGTCAGCTTGACGTTGATGCGGGTACGGCCCTGCACCACCTGAAAACGGTTGGCGATACCCAGCTCGCTAAACAGCTGCTGGAAGCCATCCTGGTTCTCTTTGCCGAGGAATCCACCGACGGTGACGTCGATACCCAGGTCTTTCAGCACTTTGGCAACGTTGATGCCTTTACCCGCCGCGTGCAGACCGGTGGTTTTCACCAGGTTAACTTCGCCACGTTCGATTTCTGGCGTATAGCCCACCAGATCGTAAGCGGGATTCAATGTGATCGTGGCAACGCGGCGGCTCATGCGACCCCCTCACCCAGGCCAGAATTGATGGCCTCTTCGATGGCATTCAGCGCCTGCTGTGCATCTTCACCGCTGGCGGTAAAGCGCAGGCGATGGCCTTTTTTCACGCCCAGCGCGACAACTTTCATCAGGCTGCGTCCGTTGGCCGGTTTGCCGCTGCCGTCAAGGTTGGTGACGGTGATGTCACTGTTGAACTGTTTAATGACCGTAACCAGCGCAGTGCCCGGACGTGCGTGCAGTCCGTGCTCGTTGCGGATAGTAAATTCAGCCACCAGTTGATCCGCGCTTTCGTCCACTTCACTGGTCAGCAGCGCTAGGATGCCTGCCGCGTCGGCTTTCAGCAGACGTTCAGCTTTGTTGCTCAGCAGCAGATTGCTCAGATAACCCAGCACTTCCAGCGGACGATCGTCAGTGGCGGCCACGGTCAACAGCAGCGCCACATTTTCGCCCTGATGCACGAATGGCGTGGCGGTACGGCTGACTGCGATGGCGCTACCAAGGTTGCCATTGGCGCTGTCACTCAGCCAGATGCCCTGTCCGAGGCTCAGCGGCGTACGCGAAACCGCATCTGCCACAAACGCCGCTTCAACAGCTCCTGCTGCCTGTAAACGTCCAGCGTTCAGCGCCTGCAAGGTGATGAGATCGCTGGCTGCAACGTCAACCGCAATCAGCGAGGTATCGAATTTGAACTCAGCCGCCTGCTTTTCACCCATCAGGATGGCACGGAGATCATCGGCTGAAGCGGTTTTCAACTGCTCTGCGATACTGTCATCGCTCAATACGTGAGTCAGCTGGCGCAGCAGCGCAAGATGTTCATCTGATTTTGCCGCGATACCGATGGCGACATAAGCCGTTTGCCCGTCACCCCACTCCACGCCCTGCGGGAACTGATAAACCTGTACGCCGGTCTTCAGCACCATATCGCGCGTATCGGTGGTGCCATGCGGAATGGCAATACCATTACCCAGGAAAGTGGTGGTCTGCTGTTCGCGCGCCAGCATGCCGTTAACGTAGCCTTCCGACACATTACCGGCTGCGGTTAACGCAGCGGCAACCTGACGGATAGCCTCTTCTTTATTTTGTGCACTGGCACCGGTATGGATGGCCTGAACGTCGAGCTGGAACATATTTCTCCTCGCTTGCTGAAATTGAATCGTTTCAGCTTAATGGCGAAAAATTACGCTGTATTTCTCGGGGGTTACCGAGAAGACAACGCTGAAACGTTTCAGGGAATATGGTACAGCATGAGAAAGCAGGCAAGAAAATGCGCGATCGGCGTAGCAGATTTTTGATGTTCCGCACACTTCAGATCGGATTTAAGATTTTTCAGGCCTGTACGGCTGACGTCATTGCTGTAACGCATTGGTCACATAAGGCAAATTCTTCAGCACCGCGTCAGCAATTTAAGGCGCGGTATCTGCTTCGAGTTGTAACAGGAAGGTCATCGCGGCTTCGCGACTGTTGCCGCACATCTCTGCGCTGGGCTGTAAACCCGCACAGACTGCGGGACGCAGCGGAGAACCAAAAATTTTGCAGCGCTGATGGTCATCCAGCTGAACGCAGCGGGTATTGGCCGGTTTGCCCTGGGGCATGCCGGGAATCGGGGAAGAGATTGAGGGGGCTGTGCAACAGGCACCGCACTGGTCACGACAATACATCATGCGCTCCTGAGGATTTCGTCGCGACAATAGCAGGCTGATGACGGGAATACCATGCGCGGGCAACAATTTTACACTGCCTCCCTTGCCTGTTTTTCACGGCGCGAGTAACGTGGCGCGCATTAACCTTTTCACAGCGAGTTATCCCCATGCCAAAGGCAAATGAAATCAAAAAAGGAATGGCTGTTACCTGGAACGGCAAACTGTTGCTGGTAAAGGACATTGATGTCCAGAGCCCAAGCGCACGCGGTGCTGCCACCCTCTATAAGATGCGTTTTACCGACGTGCGCACTGGCCTGAAAGTGGAAGAGCGCTTCAAGGGTGACGATATTATCGATGCCATTCAGCTTAGCCGTCGCGCCGTGACCTTCTCTTATATAGACGGTGACGAGTACGTGTTTATGGATGATGAAGATTACACGCCCTATAGCTTCAAGAAAGATCAGATTGAAGAAGAACTGCTGTTCATCCCTGAAGGCGGTATTCCTGGCATCCAGGTGTTAACGATGGAAGGTCAAGTGCTGGCGCTGGAACTGCCACAGACGGTGGATATGGAAATTGTCGATACTTCACCGGGCATTAAAGGCGCTTCCGCCAGCGCACGCACCAAACCCGCGGGCATGAGCACCGGCTTGTCGATCCAGGTACCGGAATACCTGAGCAATGGCGATCGCATCCGTATTCACGTGGCTGAACGCCGCTATATGAGTCGCGCGGACTAACCGCACGATTTTATCCGGCCGCTGAAGGTTGTTATAGTATAACAACGTCGTGCGCGCCGGGTATGTTGTCCGCGCGCCTGAAAATGGAGCCTGTAATGACGCGCGTTAATGTAATCACCGGATTTCTCGGCAGCGGTAAAACCACCACCCTGCTGCATCTGTTAGCCCACAAACCCGCCAATGAGAATTGGGCGATTCTGGTTAACGAGTTTGGCGAAGTGGGTATTGACGGCGCACTGCTCGCCGATCGTGGTGCCACGCTGAAGGAAATTCCTGGCGGTTGCATGTGTTGTGTGAACGGCCTGCCGCTGCAAGTCGGACTCAATATGCTGCTCAAGCAAAATAAGCCCGACCGTCTGATTATTGAACCCACCGGCCTTGGCCACCCTAAACAACTGCTGGATATGCTGCGTGCCGCCGTGTATCAACCCTGGATTCAGGTTGATGCCACCATCACGCTGCTCGATCCCCGTCAGTTAGCCGATGCGCGTGTTGTCGAGAATGAAAACTTCCGCGATCAACTCACCGCAGCCGATATTATCGTCGCCAATAAAAGCGATCGCTGGAGCGAGGAAGATCGTCAGCGTTTGCAGCAATGGCAGCAGCATAATCTGGGCGATCGCCAACTGGTCGAATCCGCGTGGGGTAACGTTGATCCCGCGTTACTGTGCCAGTCCGCATTGGCGGATCGTGCGGTTCCTGAAGCGGCCCATCATCATCATACTTCACGGCCAAAAGGACTGGCGGCACTGAAACTTGAGGGTTCCGCACGCTGGCGCCGGGCATTGAACGAAGGCCAGGGCTACGCATCCTGTGGCTGGATTTTTGATGGCGATACGGTGTTCGATACCATTCCGGCGCTAGAGTGGGCGCGGCTTGCACCGGTGGATCGCGTTAAAGGCGTACTGCGCACGCAAGACGGTCTGGTGAATATCAATCGTCAGGGTGACGACTTCTTTATGGAAACACGCACCACCACGCCACCGGACAGCCGCATTGAGTTAATCCACCACCAACCCGTTGACTGGAACGTTTTGCAAACAACCTTGTTGAGGATTCGTTTAAATTAGCTGCGTTAGGTTGCCCCGTTATTTTTCTTTTTGAGTCTATTTTTTATGCGCGCGTCTCGTTTAATCACCATCCTGCTGCTCAATGCACTGGGGATCATGCTGTTCTTTTCGTGGTACCTGCCGCCGGACCATGGCTTCTGGTTTGGTATCGACAAAGCCATCTTCTATAGCTTCAACGATCGGATGGTGGATCACCACGGCTTCGCTTTACTGGTGGCGATCACCAATTTCCGTGGTTTTGACGCGGTATCGCTGCTGGCGATGGGTCTGCTGTATCTCTGGTTCTGGCGTCGTGAAACGCCGCAAGGCCGCCGCCGTATGCTGGCCATTGGCATTACCATGCTGCTCACCGCCGTGGTGCTGAATCAACTGGGTCATTTGATCCCTGTGCAACACGCCAGCCCAACGCTGTTCTTTGATAACGTGCATCGCGTGAGTGAACTGACCGGGATTCCGGCGAAAGATGCTTCCAGCGATAGCTTCCCTGGCGATCACGGCATGATGCTGATTATTTTTGCCTGCTTTATGTGGCGTTATTTTGGCTTTCGCGCTTTCCTGGTGGGTTTAGTGATTGTGGTGGTCTTTGCCCTGCCGCGCGTGATGGCCGGTGCGCACTGGTTTACCGATATTGCTGTGGGATCGATGTCGGTGATTCTGGTGGGATTGAGCTGGTGCTTATTAACCCCGCTCAGTGACAAACTGGTGAATTGGCTCAATCGTGCTCTGCCAGGGAAATATAAGCCGCGCACATAATTGTTAAGCGCGGATGACAATAAGCCGAAAAGTCGATCATCCGCGCTTATCGAATGCAGAAATACATTATTAGCAGGCTAATGTTTTTCTATTAAAAGAAAACATTATGATGCAAAACGCGTAACAATCGCCTTTTTCCTGGCTTGTCCAGCCAGAAGCCTCTCAAAATCAGCCCTAGCGCCGGAATTAGCCCCTGAAAACCCGCCTTATTGGCTATTAAATCGCTACCAATCGTTGATAAAGTAACCATTGTGTTACGGATTGATTTCACATCAATAAAAGCTATAAAAATTTATATAAAAGCACTCGCCACGCGGTCTGTAATCGGTTAACCTCAAACGCGATTACTTAGAGTGCAGCATAAAATTCGGTGCCTTATGCAACAAAAATGTGTTCATTAACACATTTTAGTAATTAAGGAATTGTCTTAAGCCTTAGCTCTTATTAATCTCAAACCCGTTTTGTCATCTGGCTGGCGACATTGTGTCGTAAGGACTTCAAAGGAACACACGTATAATGGTCAAGTCTCAACCAATACTGAGATACCTCAGGCGGATCCTTCCCGCAGTAGCATTAGCAACACTCTTATCGGCATGTAGTAGTACGCATAACGGTCAGAACGCGAATAACGAGAATCATGAAGTTAACAACCAGAATGGTTTTTTACTTCAAGCGTCTCAGGACGAATTTGAACAAATGGTGCAGAATGTGGACGTTAAGTCCCGCATCATGGAACAGTATAGTGACTGGAAAGGTGTTCGTTATCGCTTAGGCGGCGACACCAAACGCGGCATTGATTGTTCTGCTTTTGTTCAGCGCACCTTTCGCGAGCAGTTCGGTTTAGATTTACCCCGTTCAACGTCAGAACAGCAGGATACGGGCAAAGAGATTTCTCGCGGCAAACTGCGCCCGGGTGATTTAGTCCTGTTCCGTGCCGGTTCTACTGGACGACACGTTGGCATCTATCTGGGTAACGATAACTTCGTTCACGCGTCCACCAGCAGTGGTGTGATGATCTCCAGTTTAAACGACAGTTACTGGAAAACGCGTTACCGTGAAGCCCGCAGGGTTTTAGCTAAAAACCCTAGCTAACGTATCCTTCTGAAGATCCTCTCAGCCAGAGAATCAGAAAACGCTGCCCAGGCAGCGTTTTTTTTCGCCTGCGGTTTCTTAACGCAAATCCGATAGATAAAAAGTAATTGAGAATCAGAAATATAACGAGACTTTTCGCGCTTCCTCGTTATATTCTCGTTTGCTTACTGGCAGCAAATTGTTGCGTCTTCGTCGGCTGAAAAAACCCGTCCTGATGCAATGTTTTACGCCAGACACCAGCGAGCAGTAGTGCACGATTTACATAATAATAATGGCGCCATAAAGGGGAATGCACTCCATGCCACTGTCGGGGACGTTAAAACGTCATGCAACCTATTCGCGCCGTATCGCCTGGAGTAGTGCGATCATCGGCGGTGTGTTCTTTCTGTTGTTTGTCATCGTACTGCTGACGCTCACCTGGCAAAAACGAGTACAACAACATGAACAGTTGCTGATCCATAGCCGCGACGATCTACAACAGGTGATGTCGACCCTGGTGGATACCCTTTATCCATTGCAACAATACACCCAGCTTGAATGCAGTAGCGTCAGCCGCGAACTCACTTCACGTGCCGCCTTTGCCGGCAATATCCGCGCGATTTTGCTGGTACGTAACAGTAATGCCTATTGTTCATCTGCTACCGGCGCCTTTCTGCTGCCTGCGAATGATATTTCGCCACAATCCGAGCTGGAGCGCGATCGCGATTTACGCTTACTGGAAGGCACGCCCCTCTTGCCAACCAAACCGGCGCTGGCGTTGTGGATGAAGAATCCAGGCTCAGCTGAGACCGGCATTCTCGCCACCATGAATATCAGCCTGACGCCTTATCAGCTGCTGGCTTCTTATCATCCCGAAATCACCGGCATGGCGTTGGTGATTGGCGATAAAGCCCTGCTGAGTGGCAAGAATCAGGTGGTAAACATCCACGATTTGCCACCAGCCTTGAAAGAAATGAGTTTTAAAGATAATGGCATGCGTTTCGTGCTGTACGGTACGACGCTGGCGCAACGCGATTATCATCTGATCCTGCTGACCGGCCTCCTCTCAGCCCTGTTTATGAGTGCGGGCAGCTGGCTGCTGCTGACGCTGTATCAGCGTCCTGGCAAAGAGATTATGCAGGGCATTAAACGTGGTCAGTTTCATGTTGAATATCAGCCCCTGGTCACCGCCCACGATGGGCAACCGTATGGCGTTGAGGCACTACTGCGCTGGACACATCCCACCGAGGGAATGATTCCCCCGGATGCCTTTATTAGCAACGCCGAAGCGCAAAATCTGATTATTCCCCTGACTCAGCATTTGTTTAAGCTGGTGGCACGCGATGCGAAGTTCCTCTGCCAGCAACTGCCGCGCGGCACGCGTATGAGCCTGAACCTTTCCCCTCTGCATCTCGCATCAGAAAGTTTTCGTCAGCATGTGCAGGAGTGGATTGCCGACATGCCAAAAGACCACTTCAACTATGTTTTTGAAATCACCGAACGCACCATGGTGGGCGAAAGAAATGCTGGCGAGATTTTTGCCTGGCTGCATGAGCAGGATATTAAAATTGCCATTGATGACTTCGGCACTGGCCACAGCGCATTGATCTATCTTGAACGCTATCCGTTTGACTACCTCAAAATTGATCGCGGTTTTGTACAGAGTATTGGTACCGAAACGGTGACCTCACCGGTACTGGACGCGGTATTGCTGCTGGCGAAGAAGCTCAATCTCAAAACCGTGGCAGAAGGCGTTGAAACCGGCGATCAGGCAGCGTGGCTGGTGAACCGTGGGGTGACACATCTGCAGGGATATTTATTCAGCCGCCCGCTGCGTCCGGAAAACCTGATCAGTTATTACCAACGTCAGGCAGCACTCGGTTAACGTCACGCTATCGTCACGAAACTGCTACCATTCAGTGCGGATTATTTAAGGAGAGCGCCCCACTTATGCTGCTGCGTCTTGTCACCGCGTTGTTGGTTTGTAGCGCCATCGCGCCACTGCATGCGGAAACCATCAATGAGAGTTATGCCTTTGCCAAGCTGGGCGAACCGAAGTATGTGGTGAATTTCACCCATTATGATTACGCAAATCCCGCTGCGCCTAAAGGCGGCAAGATGACCATCGCGGTGGTGGGCACTTACGATAACTTCAATCGCTTTGCTTCACGCGGTAATCCTGGCGTCGGCACCGATACGCTGTATGACGGGCTGTTCACCACCTCCGATGATGAGCCTGGCAGCTACTATCCACTGATTGCTGAATCCGCCCGTTATCCCAGCGATTATCACTGGATGGAAGTGTCCATCAATCCGCATGCGCGTTTTCAGGACGGCAGCCCGATCACCGCCAAAGATGTTGCCTTCACCTTCCAGAAATTTATGACCGAAGGGGTGCCACAATTTCGCGTGGCGTTTCGTGGGGTTGAAGTAAAAGCGCTCAACAATCTCACCGTGCGTATCGACATGCCGAAACCGGACAAGGATATGATCCTGAGCTGGCTAACGCTGCCGGTTTTGCCGCAAGCCTTCTGGCAGAATAAAAAATTCAATGAGCCGATCGGCTATCCCCCGCTCTCCAGCGGCCCCTATCGCGTCACGTCCTATAAGCCAGGCCAGTTCATTCAATACAGTCGGGTGAAAAACTACTGGGCGGCAAATCTGCCGGTCAATCGGGGACGTTTTAACTTTGATACGCTGCGCTACGATTACTATCTTGACGACAACGTCGCTTTCGAAGCCTTCAAAGCCGGCGCCTCCGATCTGCGCGAAGAGGGGTCGGCGAAGAAGTGGGCCACACAATACCGTGGGCGCAACTTTGATAGCCACGCCATCGTGAAATCGACCACGCCAAATACCGTCTCTACCGATACTCGCTGGCTGGCCTTTAACAATGAAAAACCGCTGTTTGCCGATCGTCGTGTGCGTGAGGCGCTGACGCTGGCATTTGATTTCGAGTGGATGAACAAAGCGCTGTTTTACGGGGCCTACAAACGCACTGACAGCTATTTCCAGAACACCGCTTATGCGGCCAAAGGCTATCCGAAAGCCGACCAGCTCATTCTGCTGGCACCGTATAAAGCACAGTTGCCTGCTGAAGTGTTCAACAACGAATACGCACCGCCGCGTTCAGAGGGCAGCGGCTTCGATCGCGGTAATCTGCTAAAAGCCATGACACTGCTGAAAGAAGCGGGCTGGCAGATTAAAAATCAGCAGCTGGTGAACGATAAAACCGGTCAACCGTTCCGCTTTGAACTGCTGATGCGCAGCGGCACGCAGAACGATTGGGCACTGCCGTTCCAGCATAGCTTGCAGCGTCTGGGGATTCAGGTAGAGTTGCGGCAAATTGATAGCTCGCAGTATTTGCGCCGTTTGCGCGAAGGCGATTACGATATGATCCCCTCGCTTTATTACGCAATGCCTTCGCCTTCCACCAGCCTGCGTACCATTTGGCAGTCGCAATACATCGACTCCTCCTGGAACACCCCTCGGGTGAAAGATCCCATCGTGGACCATTTCGTGCAGGAGATTGTCGATCATCAGGGCGATGAAAAAGCGCTGCTGCCGCTGGGTCAGGCGCTGGATCGTATTCTGTTATGGAATGCCTATATGATCCCGATGTGGTACAACGCCGAACAGAGGCTGGCATACTGGGATAAATTTTCCCGCCCTGAAATCAAACCCGCGTATGCAACCGGGTTAGAGAACTGGTGGTATGACGTGAACAAAGCCGCACAATTGCCGGCCGACAGACGCTGAGGAGAGCGGTTTGGGTTCCTATTTCCTGCGCAGGTTGCTGCTGATTATTCCCACACTGTGGGCGATCATCACCCTGAACTTTTTTATCGTGCAGATTGCGCCCGGTGGACCGGTGGATCAGGCGCTGGCGAATGCGCAATTTGGTCATAGCTCCGGTTTTTCCTCGGGTAGTGCTGGAGATGTCGGCGGTCGCGGTGCGCTGGCGCATGATAATCCGGGCGACAGCCAATATCGCGGCGCGCGTGGCCTTGATCCTGAGGTGATCGCCGAGATCAAACACCGCTACGGTTTTGATAAACCGCTGCTGCAGCGCTATGGCGAAATGCTGTGGAACTATATTCGTTTTGATTTTGGCGACAGTTTGTTCCGTAGCGCCTCGGTGCTGCAGCTGATCAAAGAGAGCTTGCCGGTTTCCATCAGCCTGGGCTTGTGGAGTACGTTGATCATTTATCTGGTCTCGATTCCGTTAGGGATTAAAAAGGCAGTGCGCAACGGCAGCGCTTTCGATATCTGGAGCAGTACCTTTATCATCATTGGATACTCCATCCCGGCCTTTCTCTTCGGCATCATGCTGATTGTGCTGTTTGCCGGGGGCAGCTATTTCGACTGGTTCCCGCTACGCGGTCTGACCTCGCCACAGTTTGATACGCTGCCGTGGTACAGCAAGATTGGCGACTATCTCTGGCACATCACGCTGCCGGTTCTGGCCACGGTGATCGGCGGTTTTGCCACGCTCACTATGCTGACCAAAAACTCATTCCTCGATGAGATCCGCAAACAATATGTGGTCACCGCACGCGCCAAAGGACTGGATGAAAAACGTATTTTATACGGCCACGTGTTTCGCAACGCCATGCTGCTGGTGATAGCCGGTTTCCCTGCCACCTTTATCAGCATGTTCTTTACCAGTTCGGTCTTGATTGAAGTGATGTTCTCCCTCAACGGACTCGGCTTGCTGGGTTACGATGCCACTATTCAGCGCGACTATCCGGTGATGTTTGGCACGCTGTATATCTTTACGCTGATTGGCTTGTTGATGAATATTCTCAGCGATCTGACCTATACGCTGGTCGATCCGCGCATCGATTTTGAGGGGCGCTAATGGGTTTATCGCTAATCAACCAGCAGCGCTGGCAACGCTTTCGCCATAACCGCCGTGGTTACTGGTCGCTGTGGATTTTTTTGCTCATTTTTGTGCTTTCACTCGGTGCGGAGTTACTGGCCAATGACAAGCCACTGCTGGTGCACTACCAGCAGCGCTGGTACATGCCGCTGCTGTTCAATTACAGCGAGAGTGATTTTGGCGGCGACTTTGCCACCCCGGCCGATTACCAGGACCCGTGGCTAAAACAGCGGATCGATCAGCAGGGATGGGCGCTGTGGGCACCGATTCGTTTCAGTGACAGCACCATTAATTTCGCCACGGATGTGCCCTTCCCTTCTCCGCCCTCGAAGCAGAACTGGCTGGGTACTGACGCTAATGGTGGTGATGTACTGGCGCGTTTACTGTACGGCACACGCATCTCGCTGCTGTTTGGTATCTTACTGACGCTGTTCTCCAGCGTGATCGGCATCGTGATCGGCGCCGTGCAGGGCTATTTTGGCGGCCGCGTCGATCTGGTTGGTCAGCGTCTGATTGAAGTGTGGTCTGGTATGCCGTCGCTGTTTTTATTGATTCTGCTCTCCAGTGTGATTCAACCCGGCTTCTGGTGGCTATTGCTGGTCACCGTGGTGTTTGGCTGGATGAGCCTGGTGAGCGTGGTGCGGGCCGAGTTTCTGCGCACGCGTAACTTTGATTATGTGCGTGCGGCGCGCGCGCTCGGCGTGAGTGACGGACGCATTATGCTGCGTCACATGCTGCCGAACGCCATGGTGGCCACGCTGACCTTCCTGCCCTTTATTTTATGCGGTTCGATTACCACCCTGACCTCACTGGATTTCCTTGGCTTCGGCCTGCCGGTGGGTTCTCCTTCGCTGGGTGAACTGCTGTTACAGGGCAAAAACAACTTACAGGCGCCGTGGCTGGGACTTTCCGGCTTCTTCGCCCTCGCGCTGCTCCTCTCGCTGTTGATCTTTATCGGTGAAGCGGTACGTGATGCTTTTGATCCCAGCCGGGGGGTGAAATGAGCCTGTTAAGCGTCAATCATCTCGCCGTGGCCTTCAATCAGCGCCGCGTGGTGGAAGATATCTCTCTGCAGATTGAGGCCGGTGAAACTCTGGCGCTGGTCGGTGAATCCGGTTCAGGCAAAAGTGTCACCGCGCTCTCGATTATGCGCCTGCTGCCGCAACCACCTGTGACCTATCCGCAAGGTGAGATCCTATTCAATGGCCAAAGCATCTTGCAGGCTAGCGAACGCGAGATGCGCGGCCTGCGCGGCAACCAGATGGCGATGATTTTCCAGGAACCGATGGTGTCGCTCAACCCGCTGCACAACGTTGAGAAGCAGCTGTATGAAGTGCTGTCTCTGCATCGCGGGATGCGCAAAGAAGCGGCGCGCGGCGAAATTCTTAGCTGTCTCGATCGCGTTGGCATCCGCAATGCAGCATCACGCCTCGGCGATTTCCCGCATCAACTGTCCGGTGGAGAGCGTCAGCGCGTGATGATTGCCATGGCGTTACTGACGCAACCAAAACTGCTGATTGCCGATGAGCCCACCACCGCGTTGGATGTCACAGTACAGGCACAGATTCTGCGCTTGCTGCGTGAACTGCAGCGTGAACTGAATATGGGCATGCTATTCATCACCCACAACCTCAATATCGTTCGCCAGCTGGCGCATCGCGTTACGGTGATGCGCAATGGTCAGGAAGTGGAGCACAACCTTTGCAAGCCACTGTTTAGCCAGCCACAGCATCCCTATACACGCGAATTACTCGCCGCAGAGCC
The DNA here is from genome assembly GCF_903970985.1 of Pantoea sp. ME81. Lineage (NCBI taxonomy): Bacteria > Pseudomonadati > Pseudomonadota > Gammaproteobacteria > Enterobacterales > Erwiniaceae > Pantoea > Pantoea sp. ME81. The sequence continues at coordinate 15,223 of NZ_CAJCKS010000092.1, forward strand.
GGATGGCCAACCGGTGCCGCTTATCGATACCCAACCGCTGCTGCAGGTCAAAAACCTGCACGTGGGCTTTCCGATTAAACGCGGATTGTTCAAACGCAGCGTGGCGGAAAAAACCGTGCTCAGCGATCTCAACTTCACACTGCGCCGGGGTGAAAGCCTTGGTTTGGTGGGGGAATCCGGTTCAGGCAAAAGCACCACCGGATTGGCGCTGCTGCGTTTGATTGCCGCGCGCGGTGAGATTTGGTTTGACGGTCAGCCGCTGCATAGCCTATCGCGTAAACAGCTTTTGCCGCTGCGTCCGCATATTCAGGTGGTGTTTCAGGATCCCAACTCATCACTCAATCCGCGCATGACGGTACAACAGGTGATTGCAGAAGGGCTGGCAGTACATCGTCCTGAATTAAGTGCCGCCGAGCAGGAAGCGAAAGTGATCGCCGTGATGCAGGAAGTGGGGCTAGATGCGGAAAGCCGTTCACGCTACCCCGCAGAGTTTTCCGGTGGTCAACGTCAGCGCATCGCTATTGCCAGAGCGCTGATTCTGGAGCCGCAATTAATCGTGCTGGATGAACCGACCTCTTCGCTGGATCGCTCAGTGCAGAAGCAAATTCTCACCCTGCTGCGCCGTTTACAGCAGCAGCACCAGTTAGCGTATCTGTTTATTAGCCATGATTTGCAGGTGGTGCGCGCACTCTGCCATCAGCTAATTGTGCTGCGCCAGGGTGAAGTGGTGGAACAGGGAGAATGCGAAGCGTTGTTTAACGCACCGGCCAGCGATTATACGCGTCATCTTTTAGCCTCCGCGCAGGGCGAATCGTTAACTCAGTGACCTTCAAAGGTTTCCGCGATGGCAACGCCCTGATTTTTCAGGCAGCAGTTGGTAGTGCTTTCGTCGCCACGCTGAATCAGTAAACAGGGCTGCCCTTCACACAGGGCAATTTTGCATTCGACCTGAATCTGCGCCAGCGTCTCTTGCAGCTGGTGCAGAATTTCCAGCGCGGGATGGCCATCGTGGCTTAACAGACGCAGTGCGACGAGATCTTCATCGTGCACACCGTTGACCGCTTCCTGACGTTCAATTTCACCGACATGGTCGGCTGACCAACGATAATGTTGCGGTAAGCGATGCATAACCGAAAGTTGCAGCATAATTACAGTCCCCAGAGACGTTAACGCTTATTCACGACGACGGCGATTACGCAGTGAATCCCTACCTGGTAAACTCAGAATACGGACGTCAAGGTTTGCCTTCTCGTTTTAAACACAAAGCATGTAGCAAAGTTATTATTTGCGAGCTTTCTCGCATTTATGCCTATGTGTACCTTGTTCGGCGGCAGTTAACAATCATTTTAGACGCAATATAGTTACTTTTTTACACCTAAATTTTCACATCATGGAAACATTAAGCATAACGAATATGTGGGGATTCGCGAGTGAACGTGAAGAATTGATCGCATACGGCAAGAGGGAATGTGACAACGGCGCGGTTTTTTATTCGCGATTTCAATGGCTCTAAAAACCAGTGAACTCCGCGATCAACCGCGCCGTGAGAGGAAAGTGCAGGTTTACGCGTGGCGTGGACGTGAGGCGTAGCTAAACAACACAATGGATACGGTTGCGCACAGGGCAATGGTCGCCACCATTGGCCAGGCGCTGTTGATACTGACCAGTGACAGCAATGCCCCCACCAGCGCACCCACGCCAAAGCGCAAAGTACCGGCCAGTGACGATGCGGTGCCCGCCATATGCGGAAACTCATCGAGAATCACCGCCATCGCGTTCGAAGAAACCGTCGAGACGCAGCCGATAAACATCGCCACGCCAAACACCAGCGACAGGAAACCTAAATCCAGCGCGCTGGCAATCAGCAGCCAGATGCCCATCGCAAACTGTATGATCAGTCCGATACGGAACATCGCCAAAGGCCCGAAGCGGCGTACCGCGCGGCTGTTGATCAGCGTCATGACAAACAGGAACACCACGTTAAGGCCAAAGTAGTAGCCAAAGTTTTGCGGTGAAACGTGATTCACTTCGATGTAAACAAAAGGCCCGGCGTTGAGGAAGGTAAACAATCCCGCAAAGGAGAAGCCGCTTGCCAGCATGTAGCTGAACGCACGTTTATGGCGCACCAGCGCGACGAAGTTACTCAGCGTGGTTCGTAAATGGAAGCGCTGCCGCTGTTCAGGCTTGAGCGTCTCGCGGATCTGCGTCACCACCAGTACGGTAGTGATCAATGCGGCCACAGCCAGCGTCCAGAAAATCGCGTGCCAGTTCCACAGCAGCAACAGCCAACCGCCGATAATGGGTGCCAGTAACGGTGCAATGGTGGTGACCAGCATGACAAACGACATCATGCGCGAGAAATCCTCTTTCGAGTAACTGTCTCGCATCAGCGCGTTAATCACCACGCTGGCCGCTGCCGCCGACAAGCCGTGCAGGAAGCGCATAAAGATCAGTTGATCAATGGACTGCGACAAGGCACATGCCGCCGCGGCGCAGGCAAAGATCAGCGTGCCCAGCACAATCACCGGTTTACGTCCGTAGCTGTCCGCCAGCGGGCCATACACCAACTGCCCGATAGCAAACCCCAGAATGTAAAGGTTCAGCGTCATCTGCACGCTGCCTGCCGAAACGGCAAATTCGCGTGCGATTTGCGGCATTGCCGGCAAATACATATCAATGGAGAGCGGCATCAGCATCGCCAGCAATCCCAGAATCACGACCAACCCTACCGGTGAATTCTTTTCCTTACGCACCGCTTTCTCCCGCTATTTGCGTTTTTTCAGCTCTTCTGGCAGGCCGATGCTGTCGACCTCTTCTTCCGTGAGTTCACGGTATTCACCTTCAGCCAGGTCGTCATCCAGCACGATCTCGCCAATGCTTTCGCGATGCAGCGCGGACACATGATTACCCATCGCGGCAAACATGCGTTTGACCTGATGATAGCGGCCTTCCGTGATAGTTAAACGAGCGGCCTTTTCGTCGAGGATTTCCAGCACCGCCGGTTTGGTCAGTTCTTTCTCATTGTGCAGTTGAATCCCCGTCGCAAACTTCTCCACCAACGCAGGGTCAATCGGCTCTTCTACCTCAACCAGATAGGTTTTTTCGAGGTGATGGCGCGGAGAGGTAATACGGTGTGACCACTGACCATCGTCCGTCAGCAGCACCAAACCGGTGGTATCGATATCCAGACGACCTGCCGCATGCAGCTTAAAGGCAGCCGGTTCTTCCATGAAGAACAATACGGTAGGATGATCGGGATCGTCAGTGGAGCAGACATAGCCCTGCGGCTTATTCAGCATGAAGTAGCGTGGACCGGTTTGCACCACCAGGGGGTTGCCATCGTATTCGATTTCGTCATCTGGCAACACTTTGTAGCCCGCGTCGCGAACCACTTCGCCATTAATGGTGACTTTCCTGGCGCGGATTTCGCGGCCAGCGATAGCACGGCTGACTTCCAGCTGCTGAGATATGAATTTTTCGAGTCGCATGAATTCGCTTTTGCCTGTTACTACGGAGGGAACTGAAACGGCGTTTTTAAACCGTTAAAAAAGTGTGGGCAGTATAGCTTGATCCTTCGCCTGCTAACAGTACCGCGCCTGCGTTTCAGCTGTTTTCATGGCATAATGCGTGCCCGTTTGAAAAAAAAGTTTGCCCTGATGTCCTTCACCCTGCGCCCGTACCAGCAAGAGGCCGTTGACGCCACGCTCCAGCATTTTCGCCACCACGATGCGCCGGCCGTGATCGTGTTGCCAACGGGCGCCGGAAAAAGTTTGGTGATTGCTGAACTGGCGCGCATTGCCCGAGGCCGCGTGCTGGTGCTGGCGCATGTGAAAGAGTTGGTCGAGCAGAACCACAGCAAATATCAGGCGTATGGTCTGGAAGCCGATATTTTTGCCGCCGGTTTGCAGCGCAAACAGAGCGAAAGCAAAGTGGTATTTGGCAGCGTGCAGTCGGTGGCGCGCAATCTGGATCGCTTCGACAGAGCCTTCTCCCTGGTGATCGTTGATGAGTGCCACCGCATCAGCGACAACGAAGAGAGCCAGTACCAGCAGCTGTTCGCCCATTTGCGACAGCACAATCCGCAGCTACGTCTGCTGGGGCTCACCGCGACGCCCTTTCGCCTCGGTAAAGGCTGGATTTATCAGTTTCACTATCACGGCATGGTACGCGGCGATCAGCACGCGCTATTCCGTGACTGTATTTATGAATTGCCGCTGCGCTACATGATTAAGCACGGTTTCCTTGTGCCACCCGAACGGCTGGATATGCCGGTCGTACAGTACGATTTCAGCCGCCTGATCCCGCAAAATAACGGTTTATTCAGCGAAGCCGATCTCAATCGCGAGTTAAAGCAGCAGAATCGCGTGACGCCGCACATCATCAGACAGATCGTGGAGTTCGCGGAAGATCGCCGTGGTGTGATGGTGTTCGCCGCCACGGTAGAACATGCGCGTGAGGTTTTATCTCTGTTGCCCGAGAACAGCGCGTTGGTATCTGCGGAAACAGTGGTGAAAGAACGCGACCGTTTGATCAGCGAATTTAAAGCGCAGCAGTTAAAGTTTTTAGTGAACGTCGCGGTACTGACCACCGGCTTTGATGCGCCGCATGTGGATCTTATCGCCATATTGCGCCCCACTGAATCGGTCAGTTTGTATCAACAGATTGTCGGGCGCGG
>NZ_CAJCKS010000093.1:0-19607 GCF_903970985.1 Pantoea sp. ME81
CTCAGAACAGGCGCTTAACGCCTCAACCTGCTCTAACGCGATTAACAGCGGTAAGCGTTGGTACTGCTGAGTCATTTTCAATGTGAGGTCGGTGCCGCCGGCCAACAGTTGCGCTTCAGGATACTGCTGATACAGCGTCGCCAATTGTGCCAAAGTTTTAGGGACGAAACAGCGACTGCCGTTGGCTTCGAGAATTTGTACTTCCCCGTTATCCAACGCCTGTAAGCGCTGAACCAGTGCCGACTCATCCGCCGTAAAATTATCTTCTGCGGGTTGCTCACAAGCTTGCTGTGCGGCGGCCATAATTGGCCGGTAGCCCGTGCAGCGACACAGATTGCCTGCCAGCGCTTGTTCAGCCTGCTGCCGATTCCAGCCCTGTGTATTTTTCTGCAAAGTGAACAGCGACATGACAAAGCCCGGCGTACAGTAGCCGCATTGCGAGCCGTGGCAATCCACCATCGCCTGCTGCACGCTGTGCAGTTCACGGCCCTGTTTCAAATCTTCCACGGTGATCAGCTGTTTGCCTTGCAGGCTGCTAACCAGCGTCAGGCAACTGTTGATGGCCTGATACTGCATTCGCCCCGCCACCACTTTTCCCAGCGTCACCGTACAGGCACCGCAGTCACCTGATGCGCAGCCCTCTTTGGTTCCCCGCCGCTGTTGATGGCTACGCAGGTAGTTAAGCACGGTCAGATTCGGGTCTAAGGCCGTTTCGGTGACCAGCCGATTATTCAGCAGAAACTGGATCATACCGTTGCCTCTTCTCGATCGCGCTGCCACACCGGTTTGCCGCTGACCCAGGTTTGCGCAATGTTGCGGTCGTCTCCCAGCGTCATCATCGCAAATAAGCGTTCCCAGATATCTTTGCTATTACCGCTACGCAGCTTTTGCAGCGGCGAAACCGCCGGGTCGATCACCACGAAATCCGCTTCTTTACCGGGATTGAAATTGCCAATTTTATCGTCGATGTCCAGTGCATGCGCGCCGCCCAGCGTCGCGTGGTAAAAGGCTTCGCAGGCGCTGAGTTTGTACTGCTGCAACTGCCCAACTTTGTACGCTTCACCCAGCGTTTGCAGCATATTAAAAGTGGTGCCTGCGCCGACATCGGTGCCGATGCCCATGCGCACGCCCTGCTGCCAACAGCGTTTAATATTGAACAGGCCACTGCCAAGAAACAGGTTCGACGTCGGACAAAATGCGATAGAGGAATCGGTGTCGTGCAGGCATTGCCATTCGTTCTCTTCCAGATGCAGACAGTGTGCAAAGACGCTGCGCTTTCCGGTGAGCTGATGATGGTGGTAAACATCGAGATAGCCCTCCCGCTCCGGGAACAGCGATTTGACCCACGCGATCTCCTGCTGATTTTCGCTCAGATGGGTGTGCAGCCAGGTATCCGGAAACTCTTCGCGCAGTTGACGGACTTTCTCCAGCAGTTCTGGCGAGGAGGTGGGCGCGAAACGTGGCGTCAAGGCATAGCTCAGACGACCACGCTGATGCCAGCGTTCAATCAGTTCACGTGAATCCTGATAGCTCTCATCCGGCGTTTCTGTCAGATACGCGGGGGCGTTGCGGTCCATCATCACCTTTCCGGCAATCAGACGCATATCCAGCTGTTGCGCGGCATGAAACAGCGCATCGACCGATTGTTTGTGCACGGTGCCAAACACCAGCGCCGTGGTAGTGCCGTTAGACAACAGCTGTTGCAGGAAGAAGGCTGACATCTGCGCAGCATGATCCGGGCAGTGATATTGGCTCTCAACCGGAAAAGTATATTGGTTTAGCCACTCCAGCAACTGTTCGCCAAATGCGCCAATCATCTCCGTTTGCGGATAGTGAATATGTGTATCCACAAAGCCCGGCACGATCAGCTTGCCGCGCAGGTCAATCACCGTGGCGGTATCAACACGCCCTTCTGCAATCTCCCAGCTTTCAAGTGACACCACCTTACCCGCGCGCAACGTCAGCAAGCCGTCTTCGAGGTAGCGCGCATGCGCAGCGATATCATCGGGCTGAGAAGCCAGTGCGGTGAAATCAAAAAAGCTGGCGCGCAATAGCGTTTCAGAGGCGTAAGGCATAACGGTTCCTTGATAAGTAAAAGTGCAATGAGTTGCCTTCAAGGTTTATTGCAAACGCTATGCCAATGAGGGTTTATAAAAATACCTCTACCTATCAACAACTTAACCACTCCACATTCAATTTCATGTCCCTTTGGAACCGCAATCGAATGCGCAATCGGTTGCTAAAACAAGCAACCGATTGCATGGGGATAAAAAGCGTGTCAGATATGAGATGTCTGCGGAAACAAGCGTAATGACAACACGAACTGCGCGCCATTTAAGTGCAGCGCCGCACGCTTGTAGTGCACAGATTTTACTTCAGTAAGATTTCGGTGTGGCAGAGGAAGGATTTGGGTGTGCTAATAAGCGCTGATAGTGAAAACAAATGAGAGGGAATACGATGAGACAGATGAAATAAGAGAATTAATACAGAAATGTTAAACATCATCATGGCATGCGGATGTATTAGCATAAGAAAAACCGCATAAAAATCGTCTCGTTAAAACTCAAAAAAGAAGATTATTGTCTGCTTTTCCTTGAATCCCGTTGATATTAATTGGGATTTATCTCTATTAAAACTAATATCAGCCTTCCAGGGAATATCATCACTTAAGAGCGACGTTTATGTTTAATCGCATGATATCAGGAGTGGCCAGTGCCATTCTGTTAACTGTATCACCCATAACGCACGCAGCCAGTTCATTACCCACACCGACAGAAGCTGACTGGATCGCAAAAGAATTTAGCTTTAATAGCGGTGAAAAATTAAAAGATGTGCGCATTCACTACATTACTTTAGGTGATAAAAATAAACCAGCGGTATTATTACTGCATGGAACCAATCAACCTCTGAGTGCCTTATTGGCACCGGGATTTGCCGGGGAGTTATTTGGCCCTGGACAGGCGCTGGATGCCAGCAAGTATTTTATTATCATCCCGGAAGGCATTGGTTCAGGAAAATCATCCAAACCTTCTGATGGCTTGAGAATGACCTTCCCGCATTACGATTACGACGATATGGTGACAGCACAATATCGGCTGATTAAAGAAGGTTTGGGCATTTCGCATTTACGCCTGGTGATGGGCTATTCCATGGGCGGGATGCAGACGTGGCTGTGGGGTGAAAAATATCCCGGCATGATGGATGCACTGGTCCCGATGGCGTCGCAGCCGAATGAGTTATCGGGCCGCAACTGGATGCTTCGCCGCATGCTGATTGAATCGATCAAAGGCGATCCTGCCTGGGCTGAAGGCAACTATCAACAGCAACCCCCTACGCTTAAAACCGCCAATATCATGTTCAGTATTGCCACCACCGGCGGTACGCTCGCTTATCAACATAAAGCTCCGACGCGCGCGCTGGCAGACAAACTGGTGGATGCACGTCTTGCTGGGCCTGTCACCGCGGATGCCAACGATTTCATTTATATCTGGGGTTCGTCGGCAAATTATAATGCCATGCCTGGGTTGAGCCGTATTACCGCACCAATGCTGATCATTAATTCAGCAGATGATGAACGTAATCCGGTTGAAACCGGCATTTTGCAGAGTGAATTGCCCAAGATAAAGAAAGCAGAATTACTGCTTATTCCGGCCAGTGCTGAAACCAGCGGCCATGGCACTATGATGCAAGCAAAATTTTATAATAAAAAACTGCAGACCTTCTTAGCCGAGACCGCTAAGCCTTAGTATTTGGGTTAAATCCGCCTGTTGACGGGAAGTCACACTCATGACTTCCCCTTTTAATAAAAAATCATTGTTACTACGCCTTCATCTTTTTCAATTAAACGTTCTCAGGGAATAGTTATGTTTCATAGAATAAAGATCCGCACCGCCCTCAGCATCATGGTTTTTTCATTAACAGCATTATTGCTGTTCGTCGGTATTTTAGGGTTATTTGCCGTACAGTCTGGCAATAAATCCTTTGCCACCGTTGATACCGAAGTTTTACCGGGCCTGGTGGCGCTCAATGAAAGCTCAGAACTTTTATTACGTGGACGACTGGATTTGCGTTTATATGAATCACTGGTGGGCAGTGGCGATGCCGAAAAAGCCAAAGTCGCGCTAGAGCGCGCCAGAGGTAAAATAGATAACGCCAGTGCGAAATGGCAGGAATATCTGAAATATCCACAATCCTCAGCAGAGAAGCCAATTGCGGCTGAAATGGCCACCACACGCGATGCGCTGATGAAAGAGTTTATCGATCCGGCTTTTGCCGCGCTCGAAGCAGGCAAACTGGATGAATACCGCCAGCGTGCAGGGAAATCAACGGCGTTATACGGTGCCTTTGATAAAGCCTCTAAAGCGCTGGTGGCCTTTAAAATTAAAAGTATTGATGTCGCCTACAGTGACTCCAGCGATCGGGTTCAGCATATGGCGTTTACGCTGTACTTTTGTATCGCCTGTGCGCTGGTGTTGGCCGCGCTGGCCTGGTCGGTGATGACCAATCTTATCGTTAAGCCGCTCAATCATGTGATCAACGTGTTTGATCGCATCGCCGAAGGTGACTTACGTGCGCGCATCGATATCTCCGGTAAAAATGAAATTGCGCAATTGTTTGCCGCGGTACAGCGTATGCGCGATGGCCTGGCAAACATGGTGCTGATGGTCCGCAGTGGCACCGATGCGATCGGCTCCGGCGTTGAAGAAATCGCGACGGGCAACATCGACCTCTCCAGCCGGACTGAGCAACAGGCGGCCTCACTGGATGAGACGGCATCCAGCATGGAGCAGATTATGGCGACAGTGAAAAACAATGAGGACAACACGCGCAAAGCTAACGCATTGTCGCAGAAGGCTTCAGATTCTGCTTCGCGTGGTGCAACAGTGGTGTCTGAAGTGGTCACCACCATGAGTTCTATTGAGAAAAGCTCGGCAAAAATCGGCGACATCGTCGGTGTGATTGACGGCATTGCCTTCCAGACTAACCTGCTGGCCTTGAACGCAGCAGTTGAAGCCGCGCGTGCAGGAGAAGCGGGACGCGGTTTTGCTGTGGTCGCTTCGGAAGTTCGAGTGCTGGCTCAGCGCAGCGCCACCGCCGCGAAGGAAATTGGCCTGATGATCAATGACTCGCTCAGCAATATTGAGCAGGGTTCAGGACTGGTTAAAGATGCTGGCGTCACCATGAATGAAGTGATGCTCGATGTGAAAAAAGTGGTCGATATCATGGATGAAGTGATGCTGGCTTCCGGCGAGCAGACGCGCGGCATCTCGCAGATCAACATCGCTATCCAGCAGATGGATGGTGTAACACAACAGAATGCCTCACTGGTGGCTGAAGTGGCAACCGCTGCCAGCTCACTGCAACAGCAGGTGGTGAATTTGCAGCAGTCGGTGACGCAGTTCCAGGTTGATGAGGACGCGATGCCATTGGCCACTGACCGTTATACCGACTCGCATCAGCTGTCCCTCGTCGCGTTAAGTTAAGCGGTATCAGCGAGTGCATTTGAGCGCTCGCTTCGTTAAGTATAGTGTGCCCGTCTCTCTTTATCAGGACGACGGGCGCGCTGAGTCCCTTCCCTTTTTAGTGCCTTAATACTCTTCCACCGCGCAATCGGTTCCCTACAGTTTTAGATGGGATTACCGATAACAGAGAACGTATTCCGTATTTTCAGTGACGCAGGACGCATTCTGGAAAAAACAAACCTCTAATGTGATCCAGTTGGGTGGAAGGTCAAACATGTTTAAAACAATACGCTCGCGTTTAATCGCTATCAGCGTGGTCATCACGGCAGTATCCCTTATCGCACTTGCCACTTTTACCTACACCACCGTGCGTGGAAAGACACTTGAAAGCATTGATGAGCGCATTGGCCAGCTCTCCCGCGTTCATGCGGCGGAACTGGCCGGCTGGGCGGCAGAGAAACAACGTATCACCGGTTCGATCAAAACGGCTTTTGGTCGTCATGACGATGCGGTCCCTTTTCTGCGTGCGGCGATCGAAGCTGGCGAGTTTGATGATGCCTATATCGTCTATCCTGAGCCTCATTCCCATGTGTTCGTCCATCCTATGCCAGCCACCTATGATGGCAGCCAGCGTCCGTGGTATCTGGAAACGGTAAAAGCTGGCCATCCGGTGTTGCTGGACCCTTATGTTGATGCCTCAACCGGCAAGCTGACCATTACTTTTGCTCAGCCGATTGTCGATAACGGAAAAACATTGGGTGTGATCGGCAGCGATCTGCACCTGGATACCGTCTCCAATACGGTGAATGCGATTCATCCACTGGAGAAGAGCTTTGCATTCCTGGTGGACAGCAGCGGTAAATTGATTGCCGCGCCGAAGTCTGACCTTATTCTCAAGCCGGTCACTGAGTTGTCACCTTCACTCGACCTCAAAGTTATCCAAAATCTGGCCAGTCAGGGTGGGCATGCTGAACTGACCATCGGCGGTGAACAGCAGTTCGTTTACGCCTCTCCGGTAAAAGGGACGCCGTGGTCACTGGTGATTGCCGTTGATCGTGATGAAGTGACGGCATCGCTGACGACATTACAGCGGGAAAGCATCCTCATCACCCTGGTGAGCCTGATTATTACCGCGCTGATTGCCGGGCTGGTGTTCAACCAGCAGTTGCGTCGCCTCGCCATTTTACGCGACGCCCTGGAAGACGTTGCTTCAGGGGAAGGTGATCTGACGCGTCGCCTGGAGGTGCGTGGCGGCGATGAGCTGGCGCAGATATCAGCGGCATTCAACCGCTTTGTTGAAAAACTCTCGGGCGTGCTGCTCCGCGTGCGTGAAGGTGCCAACAACATCGCGCTTGCTTCCAGTGAAATAAGCGGAGGCAACAATGATCTGGCCTCTCGTACCGATGAACAGGCAGCAAGCCTGGAGGAAACGGCCGCCACGTTAGAAGAGCTGACTTCAACGCTGAGCAATACCGCCAGTAATACTGAGCAGGCGCGCCAGTTTGTCAGTGGCGTGGCCTCCGCGGTCAGAGACAACGGTGCTGTAATGAACGATGTTTCGACACGCATACAGGAAATCTCGAACGATTCGCAGAAAATGTCCGAAATTATTAAGGTGATTGATGGCATTGCTTTCCAGACCAATATTTTGGCACTGAATGCCGCTGTTGAGGCTGCGCGAGCGGGAGAATCAGGAAGAGGCTTCGCGGTGGTTGCCAGTGAAGTGCGTAGTCTGGCGCAGCGCAGCGCGGGTGCCGCGCGCGAGATCAAAACACTGATTGATGACACGGTTGCACGCGTGACGTCAGGCAGGGAGCTGGTTGTGAAAGCCGATCAGGGAATGACCAGTATTGTGTCTGATATCCACAATATGACGCAGCTGATTGAAGAAATTGCCCATGCCAGCCGCGAACAAAGCGATGGTATTGGTCAAATCAATATCGCGATGGGGCAAATTGACACCACCACGCAGCAGAATGCGGCGTTGGTTGAAGAGTCAGCCAGTGCAGCCCAGTCCATGTCCGAGCAGGCCGCCGTAATGGCAGAACTGGTCAGCACGTTTAAATTGATGGAGAGCGCTGATGCCATGACACCGAAATCAGAAAGTCACGTCAAAAAGCCGGTTCTCTCTCCGCTAAAATCGCGTACAGCGCTGGCTACAGCGGGAAACTCCCCAGAGGATAACTGGAGTTCTTTCTGATTCACTGAGCCAAACAGGCGCCTGGTATCGTGGTGATAAACCGCGATGCCAGGTTCGCTTTCGTTCGCAACGCTGAGCAAACAGCAGGCCGAATCCGGTTATGAATTGAATACCTCTCACCGCCAGCCAGATAGCACACGTCAGGCTCGGTGAGTCATAAAAGCAGCATGTCTTGAATCAACCAAAGCATGCAACCTGTTAGCATGAATTGACCCACGTTACGCAGCGCTGTGCCCGTGCCTCCGCCCTCCTCAAAGCCAGATTGTTGCGCAGGTTAAATGCCCTCCACAGCGGCTAATCCCACATTTATCGCAACGCACAAAGACCATGAGCCTGCATAGATGGTTTATGATGTATACGGTTTATGGATTGGAGAGCTGAGTACAGCCGGGTAAATTTGCTCAACCAGGCACTCACAAAATGATCTCGCTTCCCCCGCCCATAATTCGTAGAGTTTCATTGTTGGTTTTTAAATTTAAAATCAATTGGTTAACATTGACGTACAATTGTTTAAGGAACAGTGAGATGATTATTTTTGTCACTGGCGCCACCGCCGGTTTTGGTGAAAGCATCACCCGTCGCTTCATCGCTAATGGTCATAAAGTGATTGCCAGCGGACGCCGCGCAGAGCGTCTGAAAGAGCTGAAAGAGGAGTTGGGTGCCAACCTTTATACCGTTCAGTTGGATGTGCGTAATCGCGCCGCTATCGATGAAGCTATCGCTGCGCTGCCCGCAGAGTGGCGTGAAATCGACGTGCTGGTGAATAATGCCGGTCTGGCATTAGGGATCGAGCCCGCGCACAAAGCCAATATTGAAGACTGGGAAAACATGATCGACACCAATAACAAAGGTTTGGTGTATATGACGCGTGCCGTGCTGCCCGCCATGGTGGAGCGCAATGTCGGTCACATCGTTAACATCGGCTCCATCGCGGGCAGCTGGCCTTATCAGGGCGGCAACGTATATGGCGCGACCAAAGCATTCGTGCGCCAGTTCAGCCTCAATCTGCGTACCGATTTGCACGGTACCGCGCTGCGCGTCACCGATATCGAGCCGGGATTAGTGGGTGGCACCGAGTTTTCTAATGTGCGCTTCAAAGGCGATGATGGGCGTGCGGATGCCGTTTACGAAGGCACCACCGCGCTGACAGCGGAAGATGTCACTGAAGCGGTGTATTGGGTCACGACACTGCCTAAACACGTCAATATCAATACGCTGGAAATCATGCCGGTCTCCCAGACGCTTGCGGGTCTGAAAGTGCATAAAGGCTGAATATTGTCACGGGCGCACAGGTTGCGCCCATCGCTTACGCCCGGCCCCAACCGGCGACAATAATCAACATGCCGCTAAACGCTACAAGCGCGCCAATCCAATCCCATGTACTGAGCTTGACGCCATCCACCACGCGCAGCCAAATCAGCGCCGTCACCACATAGACACCCCCGTAAGCCGCGTACACACGACCGCTCGCTGCCGGATGCAGCGTCAGCAACCAGACAAACAACGCCAGACTCGCCGCTGCAGGTAACAATAGCCACGCGCTCATTCCCTTCTTCAGCCACAGCCACGGCAGGAAACAGCCAACAATTTCGGCAATCGCAGTCAAAAAAAACAGTAAAGTGGTTTTCACCAGCATAGAAAATCTCTCTCTCGCCTAAACAAAAGGCTCACCGCTGGTGAGCAAAGTTGCAGCGATGATATACTAGCCCTCATGGTTGTGACAGCCGGGTTTCTGGCTGTGCTGGTGTTAACTAAAGGAAATCACAATGAAAAACCTGTTTTCTCTCCTGCTGACTGTGACGTTAACCTGCGGCGCGCTGCTGACTGCACCGCTGGCATCGGCCCAAACTGACCGCCTGATCATTGAGAACGGCAACAGTGCTTCCAGCAACGAAGCCGCGCGTCAAAGCAAAGAACAGTGGAACGACACGAAGAATCTGCGCAATAAGGTCAACACGCGCGTCGAGAAAGAGTTCGATAAAACCGATAAAGCTTTCGACACCCGTGATAGCTGCGAGAAGAGCTATAACGTCAATGCGTATTGGGAACCGAACACTCTGCGCTGCCTTGATCGTCGTACCGGCCGTACGGTCGCCCCTTAATTCGCTGTTGCTGCTATAGTTTTCCAGGGAATTCAGAACCAAGGAGAGTGTGATGAAAAAACGTAATGCAGTGATGTTGATGGCAATGCTGGCGTTGCCGATGCTGGCGCAGGCTTCCTGTGAAACCGTTAAAGCGGATATCAGTAAAAAGATCGTCAGTAACGGCGTGGCCGAATCGGACTTTACGCTGGATATCGTGCCTAACGATCAGGCCGATCAAGCGGGCGGCCAGGTAGTGGGTCACTGCGAAAATGACAGCCAGAAAATTGTGTACAAGAAAAACGGTCGAGACAGTGAAAGCAATGTCCCGGCCAGCGCAGGCAGTTCACAGGATGCTCCCGCGCAGTAATACTGAAAGGGCGGCTGATGGCCGCCCTTTTCTATTCTGCCTCTGGCCGCTGACGCGGCATCAACCACGCAATCCACAACGTCAGCATCGCAATCACTAACGCCACCACAAACACCCAATGCAGCGAAGCAGCGATCTGTCCGGTCCACTGATGCAACGTCGCTTCGGACAGTGACTGACGGCTTTCATGTGACATGATTTGCTGCATCGGATCACTGGCCTGTGGCAGACGCTGCGCAAGATTGAAGTTCAGTACCGCGCCCATCAGCGCAGTACCAATCGCTGAACCCAGCATGCGGCTAAACATAATTGACGCGGTGCAAATGCCACGAATGTCGTAATGCGCATGGTTTTGCACCGACACCAGGAAGGTGGTGCTGGTCATGCCCATACCCGTGCCAATGACAAAAGCAGTCAGCCCGGCTTGCATGATTGAACTGTCGGTACGCAATAACAGCAGCAGCGCGCTACCCGCAATCAATAACAAGGCTCCCAGCTGCGCGGTAAAGCGATAGGACGTGACTAACATCAATCGACCACTCAGCGTGCTGGCTAACGGCCAGCCAATCGACATCATCGCCAACGCACTCCCCGCCTGCAGCGGTGTACCGCCAGTAATACCCTGAATCCAGGTTGGCAGAAACGCGCTGATGCCCATCATGGTGGCACCGATGATCAGATTACCGGCATTGCCTGCCAGAATTAGACGGCTGCGCCAGATGGCGAGAGGAAACAGCGGTGCTTCAGCACGCTGTTCATGCTGTTTTAATTGCCAGCCCGCCAGCAGTGCCAATAACAGGAATGCCAGTAACCAGTAACCAAGGGCATCCGCCTGCAACAGCGCCACTAACAGTGCCGTAACGCAAATCATCAGCCAGCAGCTGCCGGTAAGATTCAGTGTTGCCCCTTTGTGATGCTCACGCGCCGGTAAGAAACGCGCTAACAGCAGCATGGAAAACAGACCGATCGGCACGTTCACCCAGAAAATCACCGACCAGTTAAAGTGCTGAACCAGCCAGGCACCACTCAGTGGCCCAATAATAGCCGCGACACCCCAGACGCTGGAAAGCCATCCCTGCACGTGGGCACGTTCGCGCGGGGAATAGATGTCGGCCACAATGGTGCTGGTGAGCGGCATAATCGCGCCTGCACCCAGCCCCTGAAACGCGCGAAACAGAATTAACCACGTCATGGTATGCGCAAAACCGCACAATACCGAACCGATCAGGAACAGCGAGACGCCAATGAAAAAGAGTCGTTTACGCCCCCACATATCAGCAAGCCGACCATAGAGTGGCACGCTCACGGCCTGAGTCAGCAAATAGATAGAGAAGACCCAGCCAAACTGCGAGAAACCGCCGAGTTCAGCAATAATGGTCGGCATCGCGGTCGCCACAATGGTGACTTCAATCGCGGCCATAAACATGGCGAGCATGCAGGCGATAAGGATCCAGTGGCGATGTTCCGTGTTCAATTCTGCAGTTTCAGTCATACGTCTCCCTTTTTTCTCTCAAGGCTAGCTGATTTTCCATCAGACGAGTTTCCTCTGCGTGCGCCCTTTGTGTGACAACGTCACACAATTCGATGAATTTTTTTTATTGTCGGATGATGCCTTATTTCATGCGGGTTAAGAAGGTTTTAACCGCCCTTCTATCTGTCTGATTTTGCCGTGAAAACTGGCGCAATACGCTAAGCATGCTATAGCTTTTAACAGCACTTTCCAGTTATTCACTGGAAAAGCAGTATCTAACAGTCATTTTATCTGCAATTTAATAGCGTGAAGGATTTTCGTATGTGGTTTGTTCTCCATTACGCCTTCAACCGTGAAATGACATAACAAGACCGAACAATTTGTCGAATCAGGGAGACTCTCGCATGCAAAATGCATCGCTCGTTAGTAGAGCCGGGCTGGCACTACTGGGCATCGTCGCGGTGATTGCCCTGCTGGTTTGGGGAATCGGGTTGAATACGCTGCGCGACCGGCAAGAAGACTTAATTTATCTGGGTCAGCAGCATCTGTTTTTAGTGTTTTGGTCAATGTTTTTCGCCCTGCTGATTGGCATTCCGAGCGGGGTTTTGCTCAGCCGCCCGTTTGCTCGCCGCTGGGCTGAATATGTGATGCAGATCTTTAACGTCGGGAATACCTTGCCGCCGCTGGCTGTTCTCGCACTGGCCATGGTCATTGTCGGGATTGGCGATCGGCCTGCGTTAATCGCCCTGTTCCTCGCCTCATTGTTACCTATCGTGCGTAATACCTATTCCGGATTAAGCGCCGTACCGCCGTCACTGATTGAAGCTGCCAACGGCATCGGCATGACCAAATTCCAGCGTTTACGTCAGGTAGAAATTCCCAATGCCTTGCCAGTGATTCTGGCGGGTGTGCGCATTGCGACCGCCATCAATGTCGGTACGGCACCGCTGGCCTTCCTGATTGGTGCCAGCAGTTTTGGCGAACTGATTTTCCCCGGCATTTACCTCAATGACTTCCCTACGTTGATCCTCGGCGCCGTGGCCACCGCCCTGTTTGCGTTGATCCTCGATTTGCTGCTGGCAGCATTGGGTCGTTTCCTCAGCCCGCACTCTGCGGCTTAACACAAGGAGCTAAGTGATGGGTAAAACGCATAACTTAACGCGCTGGGTGAAACACACCGCGCTGGCACTGGCCGCCACACTGGCCATCAGCCAAACCGCCGCTGCGGCCACGCCGATTGTGATGGCAACCAAGAGCTTTACCGAACAGCATATTTTGTCTGCCATGACCGTGCTCTGGCTGCAAAAGAAAGGTTTTCAGGTGGTCCCTAAAACCAATATCGCCACCACGATTGGTCGTAATGCGATGATCAACAAGCAAATCGATATGACCTGGGAGTACACCGGTACCTCGCTGATCATCTTCAACCACATCAACAAACCGATGTCATCTGAAGAGGCTTATAAAACCGTTAAACAACTCGATGCCAAACTGGGTCTGGTGTGGCTCGATCCCGCGCCAATGAACAACACTTATGCATTTGCCATGCAGCGTGCACGCGCCGATAAAGAAGGCATCAGCACCATGTCACAGCTGGTTGCCAAACTGGAACAGGTGCGCAAAACCGACCCCGACCACAACTGGAAACTCGGGCTCGACTTAGAGTTCTCCGGCCGTTCCGATGGCCTGAAGCCGTTGCAGAAAGCCTACGACATGCCGCTAGATCGCCCGCAGATTCGCCAGATGGACCCGGGATTGGTGTACAACGCGGTACGTGATGGTTTTGTCGATGCGGGCTTGATTTATACCACCGATGGGCGAGTCAAAGGCTTTGATCTCAAGGTCTTGGAAGATGATAAACACTTCTTCCCGAGTTACAACGTCACGCCAGTCGTACGTCAGGATGTGTTGAAAAGCCATCCGGGACTGGATGCGGCCCTCAATCAACTCTCACCGCTGATCACCGACGAAGCGATCACCGAGATGAACAAACGTGTTGATATCGATCATCAGTCACCGCAGCAGGTGGCGCGTGATTTCCTGCAATCGAAAAACATGCTGTAAGGAGGCGTCATGGAGACTTTGCATTACATCATGAGTAACTGGCACACCCTGATGGCCTTAACCTGGCAGCACACCTGGCTGGTGCTGGTGGCAGTGGGATTCGCCATCATTGTTGGCGTGCCACTGGGCATTTTGATTGTGCGCTTTAAATGGCTGGCGACGCCGGTGCTCGGTATCGCAACCATCGTACTGACGATTCCAACCATCGCGCTGTTTGGTCTGATGATTCCGCTGTTTTCCATGATCGGTCAGGGTATTGGTGCGCTGCCCGCTATCTGCGCGGTGTTCCTTTACTCCCTGCTGCCGATTGTGCGTAACACCCATACCGCACTGGAAAACCTGTCGCCAGGGCTGCGTGAAGCCGGTCGCGGCATAGGAATGACCTTCTGGCAGCGCCTGCGCTGGGTCGAAATTCCGATGGCGCTGCCAGTGATCTTCGGCGGTATCCGCACTGCGGTGGTCATGAACGTTGGCGTGATGGCGATTGCCGCAGTCATCGGCGCAGGTGGATTGGGTTTACAGCTGCTGGATGGTATCAGCGGCAGTGATGTGCGCATGCTGATTGCCGGTGCACTAATGATTTGTTTATTAGCGATTGTGCTTGATTGGCTACTGCACCGTTTGCAGTCGGCGCTGACTCCTAAGGGGATTCGATAATGATAAAACTGGAAAACCTGACGAAAACCTTTACACAAAAAAACGGCACCGCCTTTAACGCCGTAGATAACGTCAGCCTGGAAGTACCTGCCGGAGAGATGTGCGTGCTGCTCGGCCCTTCCGGCTGTGGCAAAACCACCACGCTGAAAATGATCAACCGTCTGATCCCAGCCAGCAGCGGAAAAATTTTGATCAACGGTGAAGACACCAGCGGACAAGATACCGTGACGCTGCGCCGCAATATCGGCTACGTGATTCAGCAGATTGGTCTGTTCCCTAACATGACCATTGAAGAGAACATTACCGTGGTGCCGCGCATGCTGGGCTGGGATAAAAAGCGCTGCCGCGAACGTGCTACCGAGTTGATGAGCATGGTGGCGCTCGATCCCAGCAAATTCCTGCATCGCTATCCACGAGAAATGTCCGGTGGTCAGCAGCAGCGTATCGGCGTGATCCGCGCGCTGGCGGCTGATCCACCGGTACTGCTGATGGACGAACCTTTTGGTGCTGTCGACCCAATCAACCGTGAAGTGATTCAGAATGAGTTTCTCGAAATGCAGCGCCAGTTGAAGAAAACCGTAATGCTGGTAAGCCATGACATCGATGAAGCACTCAAATTGGGTGACCGCATCGCGGTGTTTGGACAGGGCAAAATCGTACAGTGCGCCAGCCCCGACGAGCTGTTGGCAAAACCGGTCAATGATTTTGTCGGTTCTTTTGTTGGACAGGACCGCACGCTGAAACGCCTGCTGCTGGTGCAGGCGGGCGACGTCACCGATCAACAGCCAACTATCACCGTGCAGCGCAGCACGCCGTTGCAGGAGGCGTTCGCCACCATGGATGACAACGACATGCGATCTGTCACCGTGGTAGATAATGATGGCAAGCCGCTGGGATTTGTGAAGCGTCGCGAAGCACGTAATGCCGCCGGACGCTGCGAGGAGATGCTGCATACCTTCAAAGTGACCGGTAAGGCCGAAGAAAATCTGCGCGTGGTGCTATCCAAGCTGTATGAGCACAACACCGTCTGGATGCCGATCGTGGACGAGGAAGGACGCTACAGCGGTGAGATTTCGCAAGACTATATCGCGGATTATCTCAGCTCAGGACGTACGCGCCGCAGACTGAATCCTTAACCAGACGCACAATGGCTGAATCTTAAGGCCCTGTGCACGACAGCCTGCATTCAGACAAGCAGCGCGATGGCTTAATCCTTGAGCAAATCGCACAATAGCCTGACTTCAGACAAACCGCACAACCGCTGAAACGTTGGAAGAGGCGGCAGAGGAGTAAAGCGTGCTGCGCCAGGGATGGCGCGGGCCGAGCCCCAGGAACGGTTTAGGGCGTCTTTACGATCTGCCGCCTCTTCCGGCGTACGCACCGACTCACAGCCAGCGGTTTAAATCCCCACCTATTCCACACGCGTACAGATTTAAATCAGTGATTTTCATTCACCGCATTGATCACCCGCTCATCACCCCGCTCCGATGGCAGCACGATATTCAACAGCATCGCCAGAATGCCACCCGTCGTCACCGCATGACCAAACAAATTACTCACCAACGGTGGCAACTGCTTCAACACCTCGGGAACCGCTTCAACGCCTAAGCCAATGCCAAATGACACCGCGACGATTAACATCTCACGGCGTCCCAACGGGGATTGCGTCATCACCCGAATGCCTGCCGCCACCACACTGCCAAACATCACCAGGGTAGCGCCACCGAGAACCGGCGCAGGGATTTGCTGCAGCACATTGCCGATCACCGGAAACACCCCTAACAGCAACAGCATCACACCAATCACCATGCCAACATAACGGCTGGCCACGCCGGTCATCTGAATCACACCGTTATTCTGCGCAAAGGTAGTATTAGGGAATGCCGAAAACATCGCGGCGAACAGACAGCTAATCCCATCAGCCAAAATGCCACCCTGCAAACGACGTTGAAAACCGTCGCCCTCAATGGGTTGCTGCGAAATCAGGCAATTCGCCGTCAAATCCCCTACCGCCTCAATCACGCAAATCACCGACACCAGCGCAATCGGCACGAAAATGCTCCAGCTAAAATCGAAACCAAAGCGGAAAAATGAAGGCAAAACCAGCCAGTGGCTGGACATCATCGGTTTGATGGGCAGATGGCCGGTCAGTGCCGCCGCCAGACAGCCCACGGCGATACCTGCTACCACCGCGATAAGGCGCATCCAGCGATTCTGGGAACGGTTAAGCACAATAATCACCAGCAGCGTCAGCCCACCCAGCGCCAGATTTCCTGGCGCACCAAAGTCAGCAGCGTTATGGCCGCCTGCCCAATCGGTGATGCTCACTTTAATCAGGCTGATGCCGATCAAGGTAATCACCGTGCCGGTCACCACCGGCGTCAGCACTTTCCGCAACGGCGCTACGCAACGGCTGATCAACATGGGGATAAACGCGGCCACAAAGTTACAGCCCATGATCATCGCCATGATTGCTTCCGGTGAACCGCCCTGCGCTTTCACCATCAAACCGCCAGATAAGATGACGCCGAGAAAAGCAAAGCTGGTGCCTTGCAGGCAAATCATGCCCGCCCCAATCCCCATAAAGCGACGCGCCTGCAGAAATGTCCCTAAACCGGAAACCAGCAAAGACATGCTGATCAGATACGGAATGTAAGTCTGCAATCCGAGGATTGAACCAATAATCAGTGGCGGCGTAATGATCCCTACCACGCTGGCAAGGACGTGCTGCAACGCAGCGAAAAAGGCGGGAACAGGACCAATACGGGCATCAAGCCCATACAATAAACCTTTAGGGGAGTGCGACATGTGTGTGCTCCGGCAGAATATTCATCAGCATGGCTGATGCATGATTCACGCCATTGGCACTCACATTGAGGAAAAAATTTATAACCGCATGATTATAAGCTGATTTAAGCAGAGCGATCTCGGATGCTGAATCCGAAACCTTAGATTCAGCCACCGATCATTTGCATCACTTCGTTTCATCATGCCGCAGGCTGTGCACTATCAACGTGCATTAATGCCTCATCCAGCAGGGAAATGTCCAGGTAACCACTCAGCTCACGCTGTTCGGCACGCGGCAGATAAGGCAACTCACCCAGCAGCGGTGCGCCTAGCTTTTCACGCAGAACATCAATGATTTCAGCGTAATGTGCTAATCCCGGATTAATACGGTTGGCGACCCAACCTGCTAAAGGCAGCCCATCACCTACGATGGCATTAGCAGTCAGTAAAGCATGGCTAATGCAACCTTCCTTAATGCCCACCACCATGACGACCGGCAGTTGTTCCTGTTGAACCCAACTGGACAACGGCTGCAGATCATTCATCAGACTGCGCCAGCCGCCAGTACCCTCCACCACCACCCGCGCGGCGCGGCTTTGTAACTGCTCAAGGCTGCGGCTCAGCAACGGATAATCCATTCGCACGGATGCGCTGGTGCTGATTTCATCTTCTTCCAGGGTGATGGGATTCACCGCCTGGTAAGGCAGTTCAAGACCCGATGCCTGCTGCAGCAGCAAAGCATCTTTATTACGCAATCCGTCTGGCGTGTGCTGTGCACTTTTAGCAACAGGTTTGTAGCCTGCTGCACAGAGACCCGCTTTGGCGAAACACTGCAGCAGCGCGCGTGACACGACGGTTTTACCCACCGCGGTGTCGGTACCGGTGACAAAGATTGTTTTCACCTTATTCCTCCTTCGTTGAAGCGATGTGTAACCTGCGAAGAAGGCAGTTTAAGGAAATGTCTCGGATGGCAGATTGCGTTAGCGCAAACTTAAGGTGAGCAGTGATTAGCCTTGCAACAGTTTTACCAGCAAATGGCCGCTATAAAGTGAGTCTTTGATCAGCGCGGCGGCACCAAAAGTGCCCGGATCGCTAAAGCTGGTAGGGGCAAGTTGGATCTCATGACTGTATGCGGGTAACGCCTGCTGACGAATGGTGCTGCTAACGGCAGGAAAGAGCACCTCAGCGGCTTGATTAAGCGGAGAACCAATCAGGATTTGTTGGGGATTGAAGATATTCACCATCATTGCCAACATGCGACCAATGTGGTGGCCGACACCGGCAATCACATCACGCGCCAGTCGATCGCCCTGCTGCGCGGCTGCGCATAAACTGGCGATGGTTAGCGGTTCCCGATGCAGCAAACTGTCGGGTTGCGAAGATAAACGCTGGGCCGCCAGCTGCAATAAACTGCCTGTGCTGGCCACGGTTTCCAGACAGCCATGATTACCGCAGTAACACTGCTGGCCGTAAGGATCGATCTGCGTATGCCCAATTTCTACCAGCGCACGACCTCGTTTGTGCAAAAGCTGGCCCCCGCTGATCACACCCGCACCAACCGTTTCATCAATCACTATTTGAATAACATCCTGCGCACCGCGCGAAGCACCGAACAGCGCTTCGGCCAGCGTCCAGGCGGAGATGTCATGTTGCACAAATACCGGTAAACCCGTGAGCGAGGAAAGTGTTTCACCTAACGGCATTTCCTGCACGTCATAGCCCGGCATGCGATGCACCACACCCGACGCCGCGTTAATTAAACCGGGTAAGGTGATGGCAATCGCGGTAAGACGCTCAAGTTTGTTCTGATGGCGGACGAAGAAGTCATTAACCATTTGCTGCAGCGTTTGCAGCAGCGGCTGGTCAGCGCTGGCAGGCAGTGGCAGTCGATCTTCCTGCAAAGCACGGCTGCTCAGATCGCGCAGCGTTAACGTGATCTGTCCCGGTTGAATACGGATGGCAAGATAGTGCCAGGCGAGGGTATCAAGAATCAAACCAATGGCCGGACGGCCACGGCTGCCTGGATCCTGGAACTCGGTTTCCTGCACCAGATGCGCATCCAGCATTTCACGCACAATTTTGGTGATGCTGGCGGGTGCCAGCTGGGCACGTTTAGAAAGCTCAATACGCGAAATCGGGCCGTAAAGGTCAATCAGTCGGTAAACCACACCTGCGTTGGTCTGTTTTATTTGGTCAATGTGGCCAGGCTGACTGTCCAGATTCACGCCCTGCTCCCGGATATTTTCGCGCTTCTAAATAAACAGCAGCTATGGTGATGCAGATTGGCAGGCAGCGTCAAATATTTGATTAGAAATGTGATTTATCGCACATAAAGATCGGGCCATTGATCATCAGACGATTTAAATTTCGGCATTCTGCATCATCAATTGCATCATATTGTGCATTTGCGCAGTGGGTTGCCGCGTGGCTGACCAGACCAGCCAGACTTCAGAAATGGCATCGTGCTCCTGCAGGGGAATCCACACCACATCAGCCAGTCGCGCACGCCGAAATG
>NZ_CAJCKS010000094.1:0-19177 GCF_903970985.1 Pantoea sp. ME81
CGCAGCAGGCTGGCGTGGCGGAAGGGTGAAAATCGGCATGGGTGCGTCCTGATTAATAACAATATTGCTTCCAATGTTAAAAGAGCAGTGCTGCTTTGCAACCTGTTTACCTCATCTGGCGCACAAATCGCGTGATAACCCTGCAATGGGTAGAACTGTTGTGCGCAATATCACGCAGTGTTCAGCGCTGCGCCTGCAGGCAGAGAAAAAAGCAGGTACACTGAGCGCCACTGTTTTCAGCCATGGAAAAAAGACACATGGAAATTCATGATAAAGCTCGCGTTCAGTGGGCGTGCCGTCGCGGCATGCTGGAGCTGGATGTCTCCATCATGCCGTTCTTCAAATACGAATATGACTCGCTCACTGACACCGATAAGAAGGTGTTTATCGCCCTGCTCAAGAGTGACGATCCCGACCTGTTTAACTGGTTGATGAACCACGGCGAGCCCGCTGATCCAGAGTTCAAGCGCATGGTGCAACTGATTCAGCAACGCAACCGTGAACGCGGACCGGTTCCAATGTGATGTGCAGCCGTCACGCAGCGCTCGGGCGCTTAACGTGACGCTGTATGTGCTGTTCAACGTTTGGCTGTTGAGTCTTGAGTGGCCCGAGGGCTGGGCGTGGGGCAAAGCCCCGCTGCTGATTCTGATGCTGCTGGAGTGCGGGCGCAATGAGCGTCGGCTCAGGCAGCGCACCGGTCGCTTAGGGCTGGATGAACAGGGTGACTGGCATTGGCATGGAAAGCGCTGGCAATTAGCGCGGCAGGCAGATTGGTTGCCTTTCGGCGTATTGTTAACGTTGCAAAACCAGCAGGGCACGCGCTGGCGGCTGTGGTTGATGATGGATAACCTGCCGCCCTATGCATGGCGCTCACTGCGCGCCTGCTGTTTTCTGCGTGACAGAGATGCGTCGCGTTAAAGCAGTGCGGCCGTTTCCGTCAGAATCTGTTCGCACCACTGTTCGACACGATCTTCACTCAGCTCGAACTGATTCACGTCGTCGAGTGCCAGGCCGACAAACTGGGTGCCGTCAGCCGTGAGTGGTTTTTTGCTGGCAAACTCATAGCCTTCCAGCGGCCAGTAACCGACAAACTGCACGCCCATCGGCTGCAGCAATTCATGCAGCATGCCGAGCGCATCCAGGAACCATTCTGAATATTCGGCCTGATCGCCCATGCCGTACAGCGCGACAATTTTACCCTGCAAATTCAGCGCAGGCAGTTGCTGCCACACCGCTTCCCAGTCCTCCTGCAACTCACCGAAATCCCAGGTGGGAATGCCGAGGATCAGCAAATCGTACTGCTCCATCAGCGAGGGATCCTCATCTTTGAGGTTGTGCAGCGTGACTAACTCTTCACCGATAAAATCGCGAATCTTCTCCGCCGTCATCTCGGTGTAACAGGTACTTGAACCGTAAAACAGACCGATATTCATGCAATTAATGCTCTGACTGAAACTCACTTTGGCGCAATTGTACCAGAAGCAGGTGACTTTCAGGCATAATGAGCACGATTTCACACGTGTTTGGGGGGAACCGTGCAGGATAGCGATCTGATTGAACAATTTCTGGATGCGCTCTGGATTGAGCGTAACCTGGCGCAAAATACCCTTGCGTCTTACCGCCAGGATTTGCAAACGCTCACCGGCTGGTTACACCACCACGAACGTACGCTGCTGACACTGGAAGCGCTCGATCTGCAGCAATTTCTCGCCGAACGCGTCGAAGGCGGCTACAAGGCCACCAGTTCGGCGCGTACGCTCAGCGCGATGCGCCGTCTGTTTCAATACCTCTATCGCGAAAAGCTGCGCAGTGATGACCCCAGCGCACTGCTCTCCGCGCCCAAACTGCCGCAGCGATTGCCAAAAGACCTCAGTGAAAACCAGGTAGAACGTCTGCTGCAGGCACCCAGTATTGATGTGCCGCTTGAGCTACGTGACAAAGCGATGCTGGAACTGCTGTATGCCACCGGTTTACGTGTGTCGGAGCTGGTGGGTTTAACCCTCAGCGACATCAGTTTGCGTCAGGGCGTGGTGCGCGTGATCGGCAAAGGTAACAAAGAGCGACTTGTGCCATTAGGTGAAGAAGCGATTTACTGGCTGGAGCACTATATGGCGCACGGTCGGCCGTGGTTGCTGAATGGGCAAACGCTGGATGTGATGTTCCCCAGTAACCGCGCGCAACAAATGACGCGTCAGACTTTCTGGCATCGCATCAAACACTATGCCACCCTTGCCGGTATCGACAGCGAAAAGCTATCACCACACGTGCTTCGTCACGCATTTGCCACACATTTACTGAACCACGGTGCGGATTTGCGCGTCGTACAGATGTTGCTGGGACACAGCGACCTCTCCACTACCCAAATTTATACGCATGTGGCCACTGAGCGCCTGCGTCAGTTACATCAACAGCATCATCCGCGTGCTTGAACCGCGGCAACAAGGAATTGAGATGAAAAAACAGTTAACGATGCTGGCATTGCTGGTCAGCGCCTTTGCCGGTCTGGCTCATGCCGATGACAGCGCCATTCAGCAAGCCCTGAAAAAACTCGGTTTGCAGCAGACCGAGATTCAGCCTTCACCGCTGCCAGGCATGAAAACCGTGCTGACCGAGAGCGGTGTGCTGTACGTCTCTGAAGATGGTAAACACATGATTCAGGGCCCACTATACGATGTTAGCGGTGCGCAGCCGGTAAACGTCACCAACCAGCTACTGGACAAAAAAATCACCGCGCTGGCGCCGGAAATGATCGTTTATAAAGCGCCAAAAGAGCAGCATGTGATTACCGTGTTTACCGACATCACCTGTGGCTACTGCCGTAAGCTGCATGAGCAGATGGCCGACTACAACGCGCTGGGCATCACCGTGCGTTACCTCGCTTTCCCGCGTGAAGGTCTGCACGGTCAGGTGGAAAAAGCCATGCGTGCCATCTGGTGCAGCGCCGATCGCAACAAAGCCTTTGATGCCGCGATGAAAGGCGATGTACCGCAAATGGATGCACCAGCGACCTGTAAGATTGATCTGGATAAGCATTACCAACTCGGCATCCTGTATGGCATTCAGGGCACCCCAGCGATTCTCACCGATACCGGCGCGATGATCCCGGGCTATCAAGGTCCGCAGGAGCTCAAACAAGTTCTTGATGGTCAGAAGCGGGGCGGTTAATTCACAGTGATGCATTCTGTCGAACTGCGTCGGCGTGAAATTCAGGCTGACGCCAGCTTACCTGATAACTTACCCCCGCTACTGCGCCGCCTATACCTGCAACGTGGTGTCAAAGAGGCCGCTGAGCTCGAGCGTGGTGCAAAACATCTGTTGCCGTGGCAAACCCTGGGTGGCATCGATCAAGCGGTAGCCTTACTGCATCAGATGCTGGAAACCGGTCGCCGTATTGTGGTGGTCGGTGATTTCGATGCCGATGGCGCAACCAGCACCGCGTTAACGGTCTTAGCGCTGCGCAGCATGGGCGGCAATGTCGATTATCTGGTGCCGAACCGCTTTGAAGATGGCTACGGCCTGAGCCCTGAAGTGGTAGAGCAGGCGCGCGCGCGCGGTGCGGAGATGATTCTCACCGTGGATAACGGCATCTCTTCCCATGCAGGCGTAGAAACCGCCCATCAGCACGGTATTCCCGTGCTGATCACTGATCACCACTTGCCTGGCGAAACCTTGCCAGCAGCGGAAGCGATCGTTAACCCGAATCTCAATGACAGTGCCTTCCCTTCGCGGTCGTTGGCCGGTGTGGGCGTGGCGTTTTATCTGATGCTGGCGCTGCGTGCACACCTGCGTTTGCAGAACTGGTTTAGTGATGGCCGAAACGAGCCCAATCTGGCGGAGTGGCTGGATCTGGTGGCGCTAGGTACAGTGGCTGACGTGGTGCCGCTGGATGCCAATAACCGCATTCTGGTGTGGCAGGGCTTAAGTCGCATTCGCGCCGGGAAATGCCGGGCGGGGATTCGCGCGCTGCTGGAGATCGCCAACCGCGATGCGCGTCAGTTGGCGGCTAGCGATCTCGGTTTTGCCGTCGGGCCTCGCCTCAATGCAGCCGGTCGACTGGATGATATGTCGGTCGGTGTGGCACTGCTGCTCACCGAAGACATTGCGCAGGCGCGCATGCTTGCCAACGAGCTTGATGCGCTGAACCAGACGCGCAAAGAGATTGAGCAGGGCATGAAGAGCGAAGCGCTGGCGCTGTGTGATGAGCTGGAACGCCAGCACACCGATTTGCCGCTGGGGCTGGCCTTCTATCATCCCGAATGGCATCAGGGCGTGGTCGGCATTCTGGCATCACGGTTGAAAGAGCGTTTTCATCGCCCGGTGATCGCCTTCGCGCCAGCGGGCGACGGCACGCTTAAAGGCTCGGGCCGCTCGATTGCGGGGCTGCACTTACGTGATGCACTGGAGCGTCTCGACACGCTCTATCCGGGCATGATGATTAAGTTCGGCGGCCACGCGATGGCGGCGGGCCTGTCGCTGGAAACCGAGAAGTATGATCTGTTCCGCGAACGCTTCGCCGCGCTGATCGACGAGTGGTTGGATGGTGAGGCGCTGCAGGGTGTGATTTGGTCCGATGGCGAACTGCATGCGCAGGAATTCACGCTGCACACCGCTGAAATGCTGCGTGAAGCCGGTCCCTGGGGCCAGGCTTTTCCGGAGCCAGTGTTCGACGGCCAGTTCAAATTGCTGCAACAAAAGCTGGTGGGCGAGCGCCACCTCAAGGTGATGATTGAGCCACTGGGCGGCGGCCCACTGTTGGATGGCATCGCGTTTAACGTTGATACGACCTTGTGGCCGGATACCAGCGTGCGCCAGGTGAAGCTAGCCTACAAACTCGATATCAACGAGTATCGCGGTAACCGCTCGGTTCAGCTGATCATTGACCACATCTGGCCGGTATAACCGCGCATTCTGTTGCGCTATCTCGCATACCTGCAATGCTACAAAGTACGCGCAGTTTCGGGTAAACTAGCGCGTTACTTTTTATCCCCTTTCACCGAATCGTCAAAAAAGACTGAAAAGCCATGTTTGAAATTAATCCGGTCAAAAATCGTATTCAAGACCTCACCGAGCGCAGCGACGTTCTTAGGGGGTATCTTTGACTATGATGCCAAGAAAGAACGCCTCGAAGAAGTAAACGCCGAGCTGGAACAGCCTGACGTCTGGAACGAACCAGAACGTGCTCAGGCGCTGGGCAAAGAACGTGCTTCATTGGAAGCCGTGGTGGAAACCTTAGACCACATGCGTCAAGGCCTGGAAGATGTTCAGGGCTTGCTGGATCTGGCCGTTGAAGCCGACGACGAAGAGACGTTTAACGAAGCGGTCGCTGAACTTGATGCACTCGAAGTCAAGCTGGGCGAACTCGAATTCCGTCGCATGTTCTCTGGCGAGTATGACAGCGCCGACTGCTACATGGATATTCAGGCCGGTTCTGGCGGTACTGAAGCGCAAGACTGGGCCAGTATGCTGCTGCGCATGTACCTGCGCTGGGCAGAAGCCAAAGGTTATAAAACCGAAATCATTGAAGAGTCAGATGGTGAAGTGGCCGGGACTAAATCCGCCACCATTAAAATCATCGGTGACTACGCGTTTGGCTGGCTGCGTACCGAAACTGGCGTCCATCGCCTGGTGCGTAAGAGTCCATTTGACTCCGGCGGCCGTCGTCATACCTCATTCAGTTCGGTGTTTATCTACCCGGAAGTGGATGACAACATCGATATCGACATCAATCCCGCCGATCTGCGTATCGACGTTTACCGTGCCTCTGGCGCGGGCGGCCAGCACGTTAACAAAACCGAGTCTGCAGTGCGTATTACCCACTTGCCGACCAACATTGTGGTGCAGTGCCAGAACGACCGTTCACAGCACAAGAACAAAGATCAGGCTTTCAAGCAGTTGCGTGCGAAGCTGTACGAATATGAGATGCAGAAGAAGAACGCCGACAAGCAGGCCGCGGAAGACAACAAATCCGACATTGGCTGGGGCAGTCAGATTCGTTCATACGTACTCGACGATTCACGTATCAAAGATCTGCGCACTGGCGTAGAGACGCGCAACACCCAGGCGGTGCTGGATGGCGACATCGACCGCTTCATTGAAGCAAGTTTAAAAGCAGGGTTATAAGGAACCGACATGTCTGAACAACAACCGCAGAGCGCTGATGCCGCCCTTGAGTTAAACAACGAACTGAAAGCGCGTCGCGAAAAACTCAGCGCGCTGCGTGAAAAGGGCATCGCGTTTCCTAACGATTTCCGTCGCGATACCACGTCTGATGTGCTGCACGCCGGCTATGACGCAAAAGAGAACGAAGAGCTGGAAGCGCTCGGCGTTGAAGTGAGCGTGGCCGGTCGTATGATGACCCGCCGCATCATGGGTAAAGCCTCTTTTGCCACCCTGCAGGATGTTGGCGGCCAGATTCAGATCTACGTATCACGTGACGATCTGCCAGAAGGCGTCTACAACGAGCAGTTCAAAAAGTGGGATCTGGGCGATATCCTTGGCGCACGCGGTAAGTTGTTCAAGACCAAAACCGGCGAGCTGTCGATCCACATCACGGAACTGCGTCTGCTGACCAAAGCGCTGCGTCCACTGCCGGATAAATTCCACGGCCTGGCCGATCAGGAAACCCGTTACCGTCAGCGTTATCTCGATCTGATCTCTAACGATGAATCACGTAATACTTTCAAAGTGCGCTCTAAAATCATGGCCGGCATCCGTCAGTTCATGGTTAACCGCGACTTTATGGAAGTGGAAACCCCAATGATGCAGGTGATCCCTGGCGGCGCGTCAGCCCGTCCGTTCATCACCCATCACAATGCGCTCGACATCGACATGTACCTGCGTATTGCACCAGAGCTTTACCTGAAGCGTCTGGTGGTAGGCGGCTTCGATCGCGTGTTCGAGATCAACCGTAACTTCCGTAACGAAGGTATTTCGCCACGTCATAATCCAGAGTTCACTATGATGGAACTCTATATGGCGTATGCGGATTACAAAGATTTGATCGAGCTGACCGAAAGCCTTTTCCGCACCCTGGCGCAGGATGTGCTGGGCACCACTGAAGTGCCTTATGGTGACCACACCTTCGATTTCGGTAAACCGTTTGAGAAGCTCACCATGCGTGAAGCGATCAAGAAATACCGTCCGGAAACCGACCTGAACGATCTGGAAGACTTTGATAAAGCCGTTGCGATTGCTAAATCGCTGCATATCAAAGTAGAGAAGAGCTGGGGTCTGGGCCGCGTCGTCACTGAGATCTTCGAAGAGGCCGCAGAAGCACACCTGATTCAGCCAACCTTCATCACTGAATATCCAGCTGAAGTATCACCGCTGGCACGTCGTAACGACGAGAACCCAGAAATCACCGACCGCTTTGAGTTCTTCATCGGCGGCCGTGAAATCGGTAATGGCTTCTCCGAGCTTAACGATGCAGAAGATCAGGCTGAGCGTTTCCTGCAGCAGGTTAACGCTAAGGATGCAGGCGATGACGAAGCGATGTTCTATGACGAAGACTACGTCACTGCACTGGAGCACGGCCTGCCACCAACGGCAGGTCTCGGCATTGGTATCGACCGTATGGTAATGCTGTTCACCAACAGCCATACCATCCGCGACGTGATCCTGTTCCCGGCGCTGCGTCCAACCAGTAAGTAAGGCAAAACGGTGCGCATAAATCCGCGCACTTTGCCGTAAGCCTTAGAGGTCGCCATTATGGCGGCCTTTTTCATTTCTATTCCCCTGGCAAAATTCCTGATGACAACCCGGCACGCTCTGTGCAGGATAGTTTTTTTATTTTCAGGGAATCACCATGAGTGCAAAAGCGGCAACGTTAGAGGGCCGGATTCAACAGCACTGGGATCAACTCTCCAGCCACGAGCAGCGACTGGCTGACGTGCTGCTGGCGGCACCTGGCCAGCTGGCGATGAATACCGCCACCGAACTGGCACAGAGCGCGGGCGTTTCCAAAGCCACCACCACGCGTTTTTTCCGTCATCTCGGTTACGAAAGCTATGAAGCCGCGCGTCGGCAGGCGCGTGAGATGCAGAGCAGCGGCTCACCGCTCTATTTGCAGGCCGTACCAACCGCATCACCGCTGGCCAGCATCATGCAGCAGCACCTGGAAAAAGAGATCGCTAATCTGGTCAACAGCTATCGCACGCTCGACAGTGAACAGCTACAGCAGGCGGTGAGCGCCATTGCCCAATCACGCCGCGTGGTGGTGATGGGCTGGCGTCACAGCCAGACCATTGCCCAGCTGATTTACCGCGATCTGGTGCATATCCATCCTGACGTGCGTTTGCTGCCGCGTCCCGGCGATTCGCTGGCGGAGCATCTGGCGGCGCTGAATCAGCAGGATGTGGTGATCTGCGTTGGATTGCGTCGCCGTATGCCTGCGCTGGAAGCGGCGATGAATGCGCTGGCAGAACGCAACGTGCCGATGTTGTATATCGCCGATGTGCTCTCCGGCAAACCAGCGCGTCACGCGCAGTGGGTGGTGCGCTGCCACACCGACAGCAGCCTGATGTTCGACAGCACCGCCGCGCTCTCCGGCGTATGCAATCTGCTCTGCTCACTGGTGGCCCGGCAAATGGGCAAAACCAGCAATGATTATCTGGCGCAGGTTGAAGCCTTGCACCAGTCCCTCGACGAACTCGAATAATGCCCCGTTCTGGCGCGCCGTGCGCCAGCATTCGCACCAAAAAAGTGCAACTATCGTCTCATCCTCGCAGTCCATTTTCTCGCACATGAAACCTGAGAAACTAACATTTAAAATAAAGAAACAATTGTTTCTCACTGATTTTATTCAGTAATACCCTCTTTATCCCAAAGGTGTTAGCTGGGTGGTGAAAAAACTGGCACAAAATATGCTCAGTAGAAAAAGACATTTCACCAACACCAGGGAAACACCACAATGAAAAAAACAGCACTGCTGATCGCCGCACTTCTCTCCGTTGGCACCATGGCGCAGGCGCAAGCCGATACCCTGAGTGACATCAAAAGCAGCGGCAAAATTACCGTTGGTATCGATCCAACCTTTCCTCCATACGAATACACCGACGACAAAGGCGAGATCACCGGCTATAGCGTGGCGATCATGCAATCCTTCGCCAAAGATCTCGGTGTGAAACTGGAGTTTCAGAAAACCGCCTTCAGCGGCATTTTGCCGGGCCTGATCTCTGGCTCGTTCAACGCCGAAGGTTCTTCTCTTAACGTCACCGCCGAGCGCGCGAAGAAAGTGCTGTTCACCGTGCCTTATAGCAAAACCGTTAACGGCGTGCTGGTACGTGAAAGTGAAGCCAGCACCTTCGGCGGCAAAACGCTCAGCCCGGAGAGCCTGTCTGGCCTGCGTGGTGCGGTAAAAACCGCCAGCGTGCCCGAGCAGTTGCTGAAAGGCTTTAACGAGCAGCTGAAAAAAGAGGGTAAAAAACCGATCACCATCATCAACGTGGATTCGCTGGATCAGACGGTTAGCACCCTGATGACCAAACGCGCGGACTTCGTTTATGACGACATCTCCGTGCTGGCCCCGGTCGCGAAAAAATACGCCGGAAAAGTGGCGCAGGTGGGTGAAGTCGGTCCATCGCAATGG
This sequence comes from Pantoea sp. ME81, assembly GCF_903970985.1. Classification (NCBI taxonomy): domain Bacteria; kingdom Pseudomonadati; phylum Pseudomonadota; class Gammaproteobacteria; order Enterobacterales; family Erwiniaceae; genus Pantoea; species Pantoea sp. ME81. Next base: position 9,587 of record NZ_CAJCKS010000094.1, read on the forward strand.
ATGGGCTGGGCGACACGTAAAGAAGACGGCAGCCTGAACAAAGCCATTAGCGACCACATTCTGGCAATGCAGAAAGATGGCGAGCTGACCAAGCTGCAGCAGCAGTATCTCGGCACCACCTTTACCGTGCCCGCCAGCGATTTCATTCCCCAGGAGTAATTATGTGCCAGTGCAACCTGACGGTGCCTGCGGGCCATGGCAAAACCTTCCGCGTGCGTAAGGGCCAGTTTATTACCGTGATTGACAGTGAAGGGCAGCAGGCGGCGGATTTCGTCGCCGTTAACGCCGATAATTTAAACGAAAAGCTGTCGCCGGTGCATACCCGCCAGCATCTACGCTCGCTGTTCTTTAAGCCCGGCGATGCACTGTGGTCGAGTGAAAACCGTCCGATGCTGCGCATTCTGGCGGACAGCATCGGCATTCACGATGCCAACGTGCCAGCCTGCGATCGTACCCGCTTTAGCGTCGATTTCGGCGTCGAAGGCCATCGCAACTGCGTGGACAACCTGCTGGAGGGCATGAAAGCCTTTGGCGTGACGTACTTCTCGTTGCCTGAGCCGTTCAACCTGTTCCAGAACGGTCCGGTGACCGCCGATGGCCGAATGGAAGTGACCGATCCCAACAGCAAAGCGGGCGACAGCATTACCTTTGAAGCGCTGTGCGACCTGATTTGCTCGGTATCGTCCTGCCCGCAGGACATCATTCCCGGCAACGGTTTACAGGTCACGCCGATTGATATCGTGGTGAGTGACGCATTTCACGCAGAGGAGATGAATCATGCTGTTAATGCGTGAAAGTTATGAAGAGACCGCTGAGCGCACGCTGGCTCAGTCGGTCACGGTTGAGCCGGGCAGCGTCGGGTCGATTAAGGTGCTGCGCGGCCAGTTGCTGCGCATCACTGCGCAGGGCGACGGCGCGGTGGCTTCCCTGTTTGGTTTTAGCCTCGCCGATCCGGCGGTGTGGCTGTCGGTGCATCACACTCGTGTTTTCAGCAACAGCTATCTGCTGGGTTCCGGTATGCGTCTGGTGAACAACCGCCGCCGTCCGATGATGGTGCTGGGCAAAGACAGCGTGAAGCGTCACGACCTGCTGCTGCCTGCCTCTACCCGCGCCTTCCTGACGGAAAAAGGGTATCAGGGTGAAGGCTGTTTGGAAGCGGTGAGCGGCGAGCTGGCGCGCCTGGGCATGGAAGTGCCGAAGCTGCCGGACCCGATCAACCTGTTTATGCACGTCAAGCTGACGCGGGCCGGCGACATCCTGCCGGAACCGAACCTCACCAAAGCAGGCGACAGCATCACCTGTCGCGTGGTGATGGACACGCAGTTTATCGTCTCGGCCTGCAATACCGGTATCGAGGGCAACGATCAACCTGCACCGCTGCTGCTGTCGGTGGCGGAAAACCTGCACGACTTTAACGCGGAGTAACGCATGGGGCTGGATCAACAGGTAGTGGCCGCGCTGCCGGAACTCGGACACGGCCTGCTGATGACGTTGGTACTCACGGTACTGGCGTCATTGGTCAGCGTGGTGATGGGGCAGCTTGGCTGCTTCCTGCAACTGCGCCGTGCCTGGATCTGGCGTGCTATCGGTCGGCTGTATGTCAGCCTGATGCGTGGTACACCGGCCATCGTGCAGCTGTTCGTGGTGTTTTTCACCTTACCGCGCTTGGGATTGGGCGGTCAGCCAATGCTGGCCGCGGTGATTGCCATCGGCCTCAACAGTGGCGCTTACGTGGCGGAGATTTTGCGCGTCAATCGTTCACTGGTGACGCGCGGTCAGCTCGAAGCTGCACGCACGTTGGGGCTCAGCCGCTTCTTAACCTGGTGGTATGTGATCAATCCGCAGGTGATGCGTGCCAGCCTGCCGATGCTGGTTAACGAGTTCACCATCCTGCTGAAAACCACGCCGCTGGCCTCGGTGGTGGCGCTGACCGAACTGACTTACGCCGGACAGATTGTGATTGCGCGCACTTATGAAGCCACGCAGGTGCTGCTACTGGTGGCGGCTGGATATCTGCTGATCGCCATGCCGCTGATTGCCGCTGCCCGACGTCTGGAAGCTAAACGGAGGATCGCCTGATGGATTGGCAAGCCATTCTCACTTCCCTGCCTTCGCTGGGAGACGGCATGATCGCCACGCTGCAACTGTGCATTGTCGCCGCACTCTGTTCGCTGGCGTGGGGTGGGCTGATGGCATTACTGCTAATGCGCGCTTCGCCGTTCTGGTTGCGCTTGCTCAACCTCTACAGCGGCTTAACGCTCGCACTGCCGCTGCTGGTGGTGATCTATCTGCTCTATTTTGTGCTGCCAGAGTACGACATCACGCTGTCATCGCCGGTGGTGGGCGTGCTGGCCCTGACGCTCTATTACGCGCCCTATATCGCACAGGTTATTCGTGCGGCAATAGAGGCATTGCCGAAGGGGCAGTGGGAAGCTTGCCGCGTGCTGGGTTTGAGCCGCAGTGAACAGCTGCGCGATGTGGTGTTGCCGCAAACCCTGCCGCAGATGCTGTCGCCGCTGGTCGGTCTGATGATTGGTTTGATTAAAGACTCGGCGCTGCTGTCGATTGTCTCGGTGCAGGAGTTTATGTACGCCGCCAAACAGGCGATTTCAGATACCTACGCGCCGCTGGAGATCTATCTCACGGTGGCGCTTTGTTACTGGCTGCTCAACAGTCTGATCGACTGGCTGGCACGCGGCCTTGAATCTCGCATGACGCGCTATCGTCGCGGCATGCAGCATTAATCAGGAGAACACTATGTCCGCTGAATATCAGCATCGTGAAGCGATCACCATTCCCGCGCGCTACGGCAAAGCGGTGCGTCTGAAGAAAGGGGAAGCGGTGCAGGTGATCAATCTGCATGGCACTCAGGTAGTGGATTGCTGGGCGTACAACGCCGAAGACGTCACTGAATATATGTGTATGGAAGCGACGCGCGTGTGGAACCAGCGTCTTAATCCCAAAGTCGGTGACAGCTTTATCACCAGCCAGCGCCACCCGATTCTGACCCTGGTGGCCGATACTTCACCCGGCGTGCATGATTCCTTTATGGCGGCCTGCGATGCGCGTCGTTATGAGCTGCTGGGCTGCACCGAGTATCACCGCAACTGCCACGATAACCTGTTTGAGGGCATGCGCGAGTTAGGTGTTGAACTGCCGCACGGTAATCTGGCGTCTCTGAATATTTTTATGAATATTCAGGTGCAGCCGGACGGCATTACTCTGAAAACGCTGCCGGTGGTGACAAAGCCCGGTGACTACATTGTGCTGCGCGCTGAGATGGACTGCTACGTGGCATTCTCCGCCTGCCCACAGGATATCGTCAGCATTCAGGGGCAGGGCGACAACACCCCGCGTGATGCCGAACTGCGTATTCTGACTGCCGGCTTCCCGCAGGTGCAGCTGAAAGGGGCCTGGGTGCCAGCGTAATTACGATTTCACGACCTGATCCAGCCACACCTGAAAACGCGAATAAGGCACATACAGCGCTACATCCTTATACAAGGTCTTACCACTTTTATTGTCGTCAATCGCGCTGCTGTAGCCGACAATTACCCCCGCCAGCGTATCATCGCTGGCGTTGTACACCGCACCACCCGACATGCCTTTCACTACACCGGCATTCGCCGCGACCACCACACAACTCGGTTTATTCCAATCGTTAGCCAGTGTGGTGTTGATCAAATTCTTGCCGCTTGAGGCCACCGGCATGGCAGAGATAAAGCTGTAACCGTAGAGATTGACGTTGTCGCCGATGTGGCTATTGCGGAACGGTGGGGGAAGATTGGGTTCAGTGTTCTTGTGGTACACCACGGCGATATCGCACTCGGGATGCCAGGCTTTCACCCGATACATCGAGTATTTCGCCACGTGCGCGGCCGTTAAGCTGTATTCAGGCGTCAGTGGAATGGTGGTGCCCAGCGCGCCAATGCCCAGCACGGTAGGAATGCCGGTTACGGTCATATCGACGCGTTTTGCGGCTTCTTTGCTGTACTCATAGTGCCCCACGGAGCAGCCGCTCAGGCAACCCACTGTCAGTGCGATCAGCCATCGCATAGGTGTTCCCCCTGCATTGTTTGACACCGCATCACCGCGTAACTGGTTGAGGTATCGGCAATGCGCGCCCATCCTTTACTGATTGATTTCTCGCCGAAAGCTGAATTGCTGTGACAACGATCACAGCTAAATCAAGCGTAGCGTGAAAAGTGCCATCTGTCTCAGTGGTCAGCTGCAGTCACTTTCCCGCGCAGGGATTATTGCTTTGCAAGCAAAGATGCCTTGCAGCGCAGAGGCTGGTTGAGCTGCCAAGCCTGTGCTTTAATCAGAATGTGACGCAGTTCAAATATCTATAAGCGTCCGTTGTAACCGCACGGCGTTCGTTGTGCGGCCTGCCTGCAAAACATTTTAGGAGAGTGTGTTATGCCTGTTGCATTACTGGCGCTGGCGCTGAGTGCGTTCGCCATCGGCACCACGGAGTTCGTGATTATGGGATTACTGCCGGAAGTGGCGGGCGATCTGCAGGTAACGATTCCTTCAGCAGGATGGCTGATCAGTGGTTATGCACTGGGCGTAGCCATCGGTGCACCGATTATGGCGTTGCTGACGGCGAAGCTGCCGCGTAAACGAACCCTGATTCTGTTGATGATCATCTTCATCATCGGCAACGTGCTGTGCGCGCTGGCGTACACCTACAACCTGCTGATGCTGGCGCGCGTGGTCACCGCACTCTGTCACGGGGCCTTCTTCGGGATTGGTGCGGTAGTGGCGGCGAGTCTGGTGGCTCCGAGCCGTCAGGCCTCGGCAGTGGCGCTGATGTTCACCGGCTTAACCCTCGCCAACGTGCTGGGTGTGCCGCTCGGCACCTGGTTTGGTCAGATGTTTGGCTGGCGTGCCACCTTCTGGGGCGTGGCGATCATCGGCATCCTCGCTTTTATCGCTTTGATTGTCAGTCTGCCGACCAACAAAGAAGAGAAACCGGTACATCTGGCGAGTGAAGTCAGCGCGCTGGCAAATGGCAAACTGTGGCTGTCGCTACTGATGACAGTGTTCTTTGCTGCTGCGATGTTTGCACTGTTTAGCTATATCGCGCCGCTGTTGTTGCAGGTGACCGGCATTACCGATCGTGGCGTGAGCTGGACGCTGTTCCTGATTGGCGCGGGCTTAACCGTCGGTAACATCCTCGGCGGCAAGTTGGCCGACTGGAAAGTTTCCTTCAGCCTGATCCTCAGCTTTGTGCTGATCGCCGTCTTCTCGCTGCTGTTCAGCTGGACCAGCCACGCGCTGTGGCTGGCGGAAATCACGCTGTTCCTGTGGGCGATGGCGACCTTTGCTACCGTGCCCGGCTTGCAGATTAATGTGGTGCGCCACGGTAAAGACGCTCCAAACCTGGTCTCCACGCTGAACATCTCTGCGTTCAACGTTGGTAATGCGCTCGGTGCCTGGGTGGGCGGCGCGGTGATCGATAAAGGCTACGGGCTGACGTCAGTGCCGGTCGCCGCCGCTGCACTGGCGGTGGTCGGTCTGGTCATCTGTCTGATCACCTTCCGCAAATCAGGCGGGCAGGGCGAAACGGTACGCGCTTAAACCAGACGCTCGGCAATGCGTTGGGTAAAGGTGGCCACCTGCTGTTGCAGGTGGTCGCAGAAATGATCAACCAGTGCTGACGCCGGGCGATGCTGTGGCCGCACCAGACTGACGGTGAACGGCACCGCGATACTGAATCTGCGCATCACCACACCGCTGTCGGCGTAATCGAGCGCCGTCAGCGGATTCACAATCGAAATCCCCACCCCCGCGCGTACCATCGCGCATACCGATGCCGCACTGTGCGTTTCCAGTACCAGACGGCGCTCCACCTGTTGCTCATGGAACAGCGAGTCCAGCAGCTGACGATAGCTATCACTGCGTGACAAGCTGACGTAATTCTCCCCCTGAAAATCCTGCGGAGTTAACACCTCACGCTGGCACAGCGGATGGTTGGGCGGCAGCACGCACACTTCATCGCAGGTCAGCAGCGGTACGCGCTCGGTGCCTGCCGGGGCATGCTGGGTTTCGGTCAGACCCAGATCGTAGCGCTGTGCCGACAGCCACTCTTCCAGCAGCGGCGACTCCTGCGGAATGATGTTCAGGCTGACCTGCGGATAGCGTTGCAGAAAGGGTTGCAGCAGTGGTGGCAGCAGTGACTGCGAGAACACCGGCAAACAGGCAATCGACAGCTCACCCTGACGAAACTGACGCAAGCCTTCCGCTGCATCCATGATGCGGTCCAAACCGTACCAGGATCGCTGCACCTCTTCATACAACCGCAATCCCTGCACCGTGGGCTGCAAACGTCCACGCACTCGCTCAAACAGTTCCAGACCCAGCTGCTGCTCCAGCCGCGCCAGCTCACGGCTAACGGTTGGCTGCGAGGTGTGCAGCAACGCGGCGGCTTGCGTCAGGTTGCCACTGGTCATCACCGCGTGGAAAATTTCGATATGCCGCCAGTTAATTTTTGCCATAGCTCCTCCGCTAGTCCATATCATATTTGTATAGCTGATGCTAAAACAGATATTTTTCTGAATCGTCTTGCTGTGGCTAAATAGTGGTAAAGACACAGGAGAATTGAGATGCCACGTCCACTGAACAACACCGAAACGGCCCTGACCGCCGCTAATTTACTGCCACTGGCACAGCGCTATGCGGGGCCCTTCTGGGCTTATGATGCCGCCATTATCCAGCAGCGTATTGCGCAGCTGAGCGCGTTTGACGTGGTGCGTTTCGCCCAGAAAGCCTGCTCCAACATTCACATTCTGCGCCTGATGCGTGCCGCAGGCGTGAAGGTCGATTCCGTTTCCCTGGGTGAAATTGAGCGCGCGCTGGCCGCCGGTTTCCAGCCGGGCGGCGAAGATATTGTCTTCACCGCTGACGTTTTTGATCAGCCAACCCTGGTGCGTATCGCGGAATTGAAAGTGCCGGTCAACGCCGGTTCTGTGGATATGCTGCATCAGCTTGGCGCGGTCTCTGCGGGCCATAAAGTGTGGCTGCGTATCAACCCGGGTTTTGGTCATGGGCACAGTCAAAAAACCAATACCGGTGGCGAGAACAGCAAGCATGGCATCTGGCATAGCGATCTGCCGCTGGCGCTGGCAGCGATTCAGCAGCACGGCCTGACATTAGTGGGTCTGCATATGCACATCGGTTCCGGTGTCGATTACGGTCACCTGCAGCAGGTGTGTGACGCGATGGTCGATCAGGTCATCGAATTTGGTCAGGATCTGGAAGCGATTTCAGCCGGTGGTGGCTTGTCGATTCCTTACCGCTTCGGCGAAGAAGCCATTGATACTCAACACTATTTCGGTTTGTGGAGTGGCGCACGTGACCGCATTGCGGCGCATCTTGGTCATGCGGTGAAACTGGAGATCGAACCGGGTCGTTTCCTGGTGGCGGAGTCTGGCGTGCTGGTGTCGCAGGTGCGTGCGGTTAAGGAGATGGGCAGCCGTCACTTTGTGCTGGTGGATGCCGGTTTCAGCGATCTGATGCGTCCATCGATGTACGGCAGCTATCACCACATTTCTGTGCTGCCAGCTGATGGTCGTGCATTGAGTGATGCAACGGTGGAGAGCGTGGTGGCGGGGCCGCTGTGCGAGTCTGGCGATGTGTTCACCCAGCTGGAAGGCGGTAAAGTCGAGACGCGTGCACTGCCTGCGGCTCAGGTCGGCGATTATCTGGTGTTCCACGACACCGGCGCGTACGGCGCTTCGATGTCTTCCAACTACAACAGCCGTCCGCTGATTCCGGAAGTGCTGTTTGAGAATGGCGCTCCGCGTGAAATTCGTCGTGCGCAGACCATCCAGGAGCTGCTGGCGCTGGAGCTGATGTGATCAACATTGTTCCACTCAGTGAAGTTCCACATCACGCCAGTCATATCACCGACTGGCTGTGGCAGGCGTTTGGCGAGGGGACGTCGCGCGAGTTTTACGACAGCATTGTGCGCAGCAGCCTGAACGGTGCCGAGTATCCGGTGACCTTTGTGGCGCTGGATGGCGATGTGCCGTTGGGCACGGTGGGATTCTGGCGCTGTGATTTGATCAGCCGTCAGGATCTCTATCCGTGGATCGCCGCGCTGTATGTGGATGAACATGCGCGCGGCAACGGCCTGAGTGAAGCGCTGCAGCAGCATGTGTTGAATTATGCCCGCGAGCGCGGGCATGAAAAGCTGTGGCTGTGGTCAACGTTCGGCGGCTACTACGAGCGCTTTGGCTGGCAGTATCAGTGTGATGCGCTGGAGTTCCCGGATGTGCGGGTGAAGGTCTATTCGCAGGATTTGTGACCCGGTGCGCATTGATGCGCACCTGGAGATCAACCCGGTCCGCTCACCGAATGCCTTCTCACCAGCGTCGGGCTAAACATATTGGTCACTTCTGGCATTTCCGTGCCGTTGGCTAACGCCAGCGCCAGCTGCGCCGCCTGCTGCGCCATGGTGACAATCGGGTAACGCACCGTGGTCAGTCGTGGACGCACATAGCGTGAGACCAGCACATCATCAAAACCAATCAGCGACATCTCTTCCGGCACGCGAATGCCGTTATCACTCAACACCGCCAGTGCGCCAGCCGCCATGGAGTCGTTGTAACAGGCCACCGCTGTGAACTGCTTACCGCGCCCCAGCAATTCCGTCATCGCTTGTTCACCCCCGACTTCATCCGGCTCGCCCCACGCCACTAAGCGGTCGTTGGACGGTAAGCCGTGCTCTTTCAGCGCGTCGTAGTAACCTTGCAGGCGGTCTTCGGAGTCAGAAATAGGGTGGGTCGAGCAGATAAAGGCGATTTGCGTATGACCTTGCTGAATCAGATGGCGCGTTGCCAGCCAGGCACCGTAACGGTCATCCAGCGCGATGCAGCGCGATTCAAAGCCTTTCAGCAGTCGGTTGAGCAGCACCATGCCCGGCACTTGCTTCATCAGCACTTCCAGGTCGGCATCAGGAATTTTCTTGGCGTGTACTACCAGCGCATCACAGCGATGACGCATCAGTTGCTCAATCGCCTGACGCTCTTTTTGCTCAATGTGGTAACCGTTACCAATCAGCAGGAAGTTGCCGGTGGCACCTGCGACTTCATCGACCGCTTTCACCATCGCGCCGAAAAACGGGTCGGAAACGTCACCCACCACCAGACCGAGGGTTTCGGTGGATTGCTGCGCCAGCGCACGCGCATTGGCGTTCGGGTGATACTGCAACTGCTCCATTGCCTGGGTCACGGCGAGACGTGAACTCTCGCTGGCTTTGGGCGAATTATTGATGACGCGGGAAACGGTCGCGACCGATACCCCAGCCATGCGGGCAACATCCTTAATGGTAGCCATGCGGTTACTTGCATCCGGGAAAACGTTTACACATCCCATCAGTGTTACGGAAAACAGTACCTGTAGCAACCCGCGAGAATGCCAGCGCTGTCGCAAAAGTGCGGAAAATCAGGCGCTCACAGCCAGACTTCAGCGCGTCAAGGCGGCATGGTATGCTGCCAGCACGATTCAGACCTGTCTGCCGGACCCAATAACCATGAAAACACGCGTGCCACACCTGGCGCACTGGGGCGCATTTACTGCCGTCAC
>NZ_CAJCKS010000095.1:0-19062 GCF_903970985.1 Pantoea sp. ME81
GGCACTGCAAGAGCGTTATCGCTGCGGTGACTATCTGCCTTCCGAACAACAACTAGCCGATCACTATGAAGTTAACCGCCATACGCTGCGTCGTGCGGTAGATGAACTGGTCAATAAAGGACTGCTGCAACGCCGCCACGGCGTCGGCATTCTGGTGCTGATGCGTCCTTACGATTACCCCCTGCATGCGCAGGCACGCTTCAGCCAGAACCTGCTGGAGCAGGGCAGCCATCCGACCAGCGAACGTTTGCTGGCAGTGCTGCGACCGGCCAGCAGCGACGTGGCCAGTGCACTGGCCATTAATGAAGGCGATAACGTGATTCACCTGCGCACGTTGCGCCGGGTCAATGGTGTGCCAGTGTGTGTCATCAATCACTTCCTGCCGGAACTAAGCTGGTGGCCGACGATACAGCAGTTCCAGAACGGCTCGCTGCATGACTTTATGCAGCAGCACCTTGGCCTCGATTTAACGCGTTCGCAAACCCGAATCAGCACCCGCCGCGCCCAGGCTAAAGAGTGTAAACAGCTGGAGATTGCCCTGCAGTCGCCGCTGCTGTGCGTGCGCACCCTGAATAAGCACCGTGACGGTCAGGTAGCGGAATACTCCGTCAGCCTGACGCGTGGCGACATGATTGAACTGACTCTGGAGCATGAATGAAACAGCAAACCGCTCGCCAGCATTGGCTATCGGTACTCGCGCACAGCGAAGCCAGCCAGCTAAATGCCCACTGGCAGTCGCTGCACCTCAATGCACAATTTGAAGCGATTCGTCCCGCCGAAACCGGTTTAACCCGTTTGCAGGCGCGCATGGGCGGTAGCGGCAAACGCTTCGTGATGGGCGATGCCACGGTCACGCGTGCCGTAGTGAAACTGCACGATGGCACCCTTGGCTTCAGCTATGTGCTGGGCCGCGATAAAGCCCATGCCGAACGCTGCGCCGTGATTGATGCGCTGCTGCAACAGCCAGAAACCCATGCGCTGTTGCAGGAAAAATTAATTGCCCCGCTGGCGGCCTTGCGTGAAGAGCAGCGTCAGCTGCGTGCACGTGAAATCGCCAGCTCTAAAGTGGACTTCTTTACGCTGGTACGCGGAGATAACTAATGACATTACTGGCCAGTTTTAACCATCCGGTTGCCGATTCACAGCGTGCTTTTCGTCGCATCCTGAAAGCCATGAGCGAGCCAGGCGTCATGGTCTCACTGCCGCTGGAACAGGGCTGGGGCGATTTGTCTCCTGCCGCGACGGCGGTACTGCTGACGCTGGTGGATCAGGAGAGTGCGCTGTGGCTGGATAGCCGTGTAGACAACGAAATCGTGCGTAACAACCTGCGTTTCCACACCGGTGTGCCGATTGTGGAAGAGCGCCATGCACCGTTTGCCTTAACCCATGCAGCGTCAAATCCGGATCCTGCGCAGTTCGCGCCGGGCGACAATATGTCACCGGAAAAAAGCACCACGCTGATCATTGAAGTGCCCTCCCTGAATGGGGGTTTAACCCTGCGCCTGTCCGGCCCTGGCTTGCGTGAATCACGCGCCATCGCGCCACAGTTGCCGGAAGCGATTCTGACTTATCTGCGCGAGCGTCCGCATCCGTTCCCACTGGGCGTGGATCTGATTTTCACCTGCGGTGAAGCGATGATGGCCTTGCCACGCACCACTGACGTGGAGGTGTGCTGATGTACGTTGCGGTGAAAGGGGGCGAGAAGGCGATAGCCTGCGCCCATGAGCTTCAGGCCGATCTGCGCCGTGGCGACCGTGACGTGGCGGAACTGGGTTGCGATCAGGTCGCGCAACAGTTGGGATTAGCAGTGGATCGCGTGATGACCGAAGGCGGCATTTACGATCCCCAGCTCGCGGCCTTAGCGATTAAACAAGCCAGCGGCGATTTGGTGGAAGCCATCTTCCTGCTGCGCGCCTATCGCACCACCTTGCCACGTCTGGCTGATAGCCTGGCGCTGGAAACCGACGAGATGCGCATCGAACGTCGTATTTCGGCGGTCTACAAGGACTTGCCGGGCGGTCAGGTACTCGGCCCCACTTACGATTACAGCCACCGTCTGCTCGATTTCACTCTGCTGGCGAATGGTGAAACCCCGGCGGCACCGCGTGACGATCAGGCACTGCCTGAGCGCTGTCCGCACGTGTTCAGCATGATGACCAAAGAAGGTCTGGCGGCGCGTGAAGAGGATGATGGCAGCGAGCCGTGCGATATCACCCGCGAGCCGCCGGGTTATCCAGCGACGCGCGCGGCCCGTTTGCAACAGTTGGTGCGCGGCGATGAAGGTTTTCTGCTGGCACTCGGTTACTCCACCCAGCGTGGCTACGGGCGTAACCATCCGTTTGCTGGCGAAATCCGCACCGGCTATCTCAGCGTATCGATCTGCCCGGAAGAACTGGGCTTTGAGATTGATATCGGTGAAATCCTGCTGACCGAGTGTGAAATGGTTAACGGCTTCACCACGCAAACCGAAGGTGCGCCGCACTTCACCCGTGGTTACGGGCTGGTGTTTGGCCGTTCAGAGCGCAAGGCGATGGCGATGGCGCTGGTGGATCGTGCCCTGCAAGCACCCGATTACGATGAACGTATTGCCGGTCCGGCGCAGGATGAAGAGTTTGTGCTGTCGCATGCCGACAACGTGGAAGCGGCGGGCTTTGTTTCGCATCTGAAACTGCCGCATTACGTCGATTTCCAGGCGGAGCTGGAGTTGCTGAAACGGCTGCGTGAACAGGTTCAGGAGCAAAACGATGAGTGAGTTAACCGGCTATAACAACGGCTATCTGGATGAGCAGACCAAGCGCACCATTCGTCGCGCGATCCTCAAAGCGGTAGCGATTCCGGGTTATCAGGTGCCGTTTGCCGGACGAGAAATGCCGATGCCTTACGGCTGGGGCACTGGCGGGATCCAGATCACCGCCAGCATCATTGGTGACAGCGACGTGCTGAAGGTGATTGACCAGGGCGCGGATGACACCACCAACGCCGTATCCATCCGTCGTTTCTTCCAGCGCGTCAGCGGCGCAGCGACCACTGAAGCCACCAAAGATGCCACGCTGATCCAGACGCGCCACCGTATTCCGGAGACGCCGCTGCAGGAAGATCAGGTGCTGATTTTCCAGGTGCCGATTCCTGAGCCGCTGCGCTTTATCGAACCACGCGAAACGGAAACTCGCACCATGCACGCACTGGAAGAGTACGGCATCATGCAGGTCAAACTGTATGAAGATATCGCCCGCTACGGCCATATCGCCACCACCTATGCCTATCCGGTCAAGGTCAACGATCGCTACGTGATGGACCCTTCGCCGATTCCGAAATTCGACAACCCGAAGATGCACATGATGCCCGCACTGCAGCTGTTTGGTGCTGGCCGTGAAAAACGCATCTACGCGCTGCCGCCGTACACCAAAGTGGAAAGCCTCGACTTCGACGACCACCCATTCACCGTACAAAGCTGGGATGAACCCTGTGCCCTGTGCGGTTCACGCCACAGCTACCTTGATGAGGTGGTGATGGATGATGCCGGTACGCGCATGTTTGTCTGCTCCGATACCGATTTTTGCCACCAGCAGCAGGAACAACAACATGCACAGTGAACAGCCGCTGCTTGCGGTCAACAATCTGACGCACCTCTATGCGCCAGGCAAAGGTTTTGAAGACGTCAGCTTTGAACTCTATCCAGGGGAAGTCTTGGGCATTGTGGGTGAGTCTGGTTCCGGCAAAACCACGCTGCTGCGCAGCCTGTCGGCGCGTTTAGCGCCACAGCAGGGCAACATTCTCTATCGCGCTCAGGATCTCTATCAGCTAAGTGAAAGCGATCGCCGCCGCTTATTGCGCACCGAGTGGGGCGTGGTGCATCAGCATCCGCTGGATGGATTGCGTCCGCAGGTGACGGCAGGCGGCAACATTGGTGAGCGCTTGATGGCCGTCGGCCAGCGCCATTACGGCGATATCCGTAAAGAGGCGATGCGCTGGTTGCAGGACGTCGAAATCCCCGCCAACCGCATTGACGATTTGCCGACCACCTTCTCCGGCGGTATGCAGCAGCGTTTGCAAATTGCCCGCAACCTGGTGACCCAGCCCACGCTGGTGTTCATGGATGAGCCGACCGGCGGACTGGATGTATCCGTGCAGGCGCGACTGCTGGATCTGCTGCGTACCCTGGTTCGTGAACTCAATCTGGCGGTGGTGATTGTCACGCACGATCTCGGCGTGGCGCGCTTGCTGGCGCACCGTCTGTTGGTGATGAAGCAGGGCAAAGTGGTGGAGAGCGGTCTGACCGATCGGGTGCTGGACGATCCGCACCATCCCTACACCCAACTGCTGGTTTCATCGGTGCTGGCTTAACTTCATCAGGACATCAACATGCAACCTTTATTGCGCGTAGAGAAACTCAGCAAAACCTTTGTGCTGCACAACCAGAGCAGCGCCGAGCTGCCGGTGCTGCAGGATGCCAATCTTGAAGTGTGCGCCGGTGAGTGCGTGGTGCTGCACGGTCGCTCCGGCAGCGGAAAATCCACCTTACTGCGCGCGCTGTACGGCAACTATCAGGCCAACAGCGGTCATATCTGGCTGCAACATCAGGGTGAGTGGATCGATATGGCGCAGGCCCCCGCGCGCCAGATACTGGCGATTCGCCGCGAAACCGTCGGCTGGGTCAGCCAGTTCCTGCGCGTGATTCCCCGTGTTCCAACGCTGGAGATCGTCATGCAGCCACTGCTGGAACGCGGCGTGGAGCGTGCTTTCTGCGAGAAACGTGCCAAAGAACTGCTGACGCGCCTCAATGTACCGGAGCGTTTATGGTCACTCGCGCCCTCGACCTTCTCCGGCGGTGAACAGCAGCGCGTTAACATCGCGCGTGGCTTTATCGCCGACTATCCAGTGCTGCTGCTGGATGAACCTACCGCTTCCCTCGACAGTGCCAACAGCGCAGCGGTGGTGGAATTGATTGAACAGGCGCGCACCCGTGGTGCCGCCATTGTGGGTATTTTCCATGACGAAGCGGTGCGCGCACGCGTGGCCGATCGCCTGCACGTCATGCAGCCGGTTAAAACAGGAGCAGAAGCATGATCGTCAATAACGTCCGTTTGGTGCTGGAACATGAAGTTGTCACCGGTTCGCTGGAAATTCGTGAGGGTCGCATTGCCAGTTTCAGTGACAGTACCAGCCAATTAGCGGGCGCACTCGATGGCGAAAACGCCTTCCTGCTGCCAGGTCTGGTCGAGTTGCACACCGATAACCTCGATAAGTTCTTCACGCCGCGTCCGAAAGTGGACTGGCCCGCGCACTCGGCAATGAGTAGCCACGATGCGCTGATGGTCGCCAGCGGTATTACCACGGTGCTGGATGCCATTGGTGTCGGCGATGTGCGCGACGGCGGTCATCGCATTGAGAACCTGAGCAAGATGATCAACGCGATTCAGGACAGTAACCGCAAAGGCATTAACCGTGTCGATCACCATCTGCACTTGCGCTGTGAGTTGCCCCATAACACCACGCTGCCGCTGTTCGAAAAGCTGATGAGTACGCCGGAGCTGTCGCTGGTGTCGCTGATGGATCATTCGCCAGGCCAGCGTCAGTACGCTTCGCTGGAGATGTATCGCACTTACTATCAGGGCAAATATTCGCTCAATGATGAGCAGATGGATCAGTTCGAGCGTGAGCAACTGGCGCTGGCCGCCGAGTTCTCCACCCCGAACCGCAACGCCATTTCCGGCCTGTGCCGTTCGCGCGGCATTCCGATTGCCAGCCATGATGATGCCACAGCGGCACACGTTGCCGAATCACACGATGTAGGCAGCACCATTGCTGAATTCCCCACCACGCTGGAGGCCGCACGCGCCTCGCGGGAATGCGGTATGCAGGTGTTGATGGGCGCGCCGAATATCGTACGCGGCGGCTCGCATTCCGGCAACGTGGCAGCCTGGGAGTTGGCCAGCCATGGCCTGCTGGATATTTTGTCATCGGACTACTACCCGGCGAGCCTGCTGGACGCGGTGTTCCGCTTAGTGGCGGATGAGCGCAACAGCCTGACGTTGCCCCAAGCCGCCGCGCTGGTGACACGTAATCCGGCTCGCGCTATTGGCTTGCACGATCGCGGAGTGATTGGCGAAGGCATGCGAGCCGATCTGGTGCTGGCGCATACCGAACATGGGCATCCACACATTCGCCACGTCTGGTCGCAGGGCAGGCTGGTGTTCTGATGGCGCGCCTGATCTGGCTAACCGGGCCTTCGGGCTCGGGTAAAGACAGTCTGTTGAATGCGCTACGCGAAGCGCCGCCGGATAACCTGGTCATCGCCCATCGCTACATTACGCGTCCGGCCGATGCCGGGGGCGAAAACCATGTGGCGCTGAGCGAGGCCGAGTTTCGGCGGCGTCAGGCACTGGGATTGTTTGCCATCAGCTGGCAGGCACACGGCCTGTATTACGGTCTGGGAGAAGAGATCGATCACTGGCTGGCGCGCGGGTTGAATGTATTGGTCAATGGTTCACGTCTGCATTTGCCGATTGTTGAGCAGCATTACGGGGCACAACTGTTGCCGCTGGTGCTGCAAGTCTCTCCGGCGGTGCTGGAAATGCGTTTACGGCAGCGCGGACGTGAAAGTGAAGCCGAAATCGGTAAAAGGCTGGCGCGTGCGGCAGAACCGCTGCCTGCGCACTGCCATCCGCTCAATAACGATGGCGCACTCAGCGATACGCTTAACGGGTTGCGCCAACTGCTGGAGCATCCGCCATGAACCTCACTTTTCTCGGTACTGGAGGCGTACAGTCTGCTCCGCTGTTTGGCTGTGATTGCCACGCCTGTGAACGCGCCCGCCTTGAACCGAGACGCGCACGTGCCGCCACCAGTGCGCTGATTGATACCGGCAGCGAACGTATTTTGCTGGATGCCGGACGTCACGATCTGCATCAGCGCTTTCGTCCCGGCGAGCTAAGTCGCATTTTATTGACCCATTTTCATATGGATCATGTAGCGGGACTCTTTAGCCTGCGTTGGGGATTGGGTGAACCGATTCCGGTGTGGGCGCCGCCGGATGAGAAGGGCTGTGATGACCTGTTTAAGCATCCGGGCCTGCTGGATTTCCGTTCTGCGTTAACGCCTTTTGTGCCTCACAGTTTCGGGACGTTGCAGGTCACGCCGCTGCCGTTACAGCACTCAAAACTCACTTATGGCTACCTGTTCGACTGGCACGGTACGCGGCTTGCCTGGCTGTGTGATACCTGCGGACTACCCCCGGACACGGCAGATTTTCTTGATGGTCAACCGCTGGATCAGCTGGTGATTGACTGCAATGACCCGCCGCGAGAAAGCGTACGCAATCATAATGATGTGACGCGCGCATTGCAGATTATTGAACAGCTGGCGCCACGCCAGGCCTGGCTTATCCACCTGAGCCATGAGATGGACAGTTGGTTACTCAATAATCGCTTACCGGACAATGTGCTGGCGGCTACCGACGGTCAGACCATCACGGTCGGTTCCTCACACGCTGTCACTGTTTAATCATTTTACTGTCATCAAGACTTCATCGGATTTGCCCGTAATAACGGGCAATCAAGACCTCAGCGAGATGGAGTGCAACATGGCACAGGCATTACTGAAAACCGTTATCGACAATCCTTATGTTCCGCACGCCGGGCAAGGCAACAAGGTGCTGTCGGTACAGGGACTGTGCAAGGCGTACGGCGAAAACCGCGTACTGGATAATGTCAGCTTCGATCTGCATGCGGGCGAGCTGGTGGCCGTGATTGGTCGCTCAGGCGCAGGCAAATCGACACTGTTACACATGCTGAACGGCACCATCAGTGCTTCGCAGGGTGCGATTCTCAGCAATCGTCAGGGTGAAGCGGATCGTGATGTGGTGACGCTCAACAGCCGCCAGATGCGCGAATGGCGCAGCGAATGCGGCATGATCTTCCAGGACTTCTGTCTGGTGCCGCGTCTTGATGTGCTGACCAACGTCCTGCTGGGACGCCTGAGCCAGACCTCAACCCTGAAATCCTTCTTCAAAGTGTTCTCCGAAGCGGACCGCGCGCAGGCCATTGAACTGCTGCAGTGGATGAACATGCTGCCGCAGGCGCTGCAGCGTGCGGAGAATCTGTCAGGTGGCCAGATGCAACGCGTGGCGATTTGCCGTGCGCTGATGCAGAACCCGCGCATCCTGCTGGCCGATGAGCCGGTGGCCTCACTCGACCCGAAAAACACCAAACGCATTATGGATGTGCTGCGCCAGGTGAGTGAGCAGGGCATCAGCGTGATGGTGAACCTGCACTCGATTGAACTGGTGAAGCAGTACTGCACCCGTGTTATCGGCATTCAGCGCGGCAAAGTGCTGTTTGACGGACATCCTTCTCAGTTGACCGATGGCTTGCTGCATGAGCTGTACGGCGACGAAATTAACCAGCTCCACTAACTTCCACGGCAAGAGAAAAAACACGAATGAAACTGACCTCTTTAGCTTTATTGACTGTTGCAATGACTTTTGGCGTTAACGCAGCGGATGCACCAAAAGAATTGAACCTCGGGATTTTGGGTGGACAGAACGCCACTCAGCAGATCGGTGATAACCAGTGCGTGAAAGATTTCTTCGACAAAGAGCTGAATGTCGATACCAAAATGCGCAACTCGTCTGACTACTCAGGCGTGATTCAGGGCCTGCTGGGTAACAAAATTGATATGGTGCTGAGCATGTCTCCAGCATCTTACGCTTCCGTCTATCTGCAGAACCCGAAAGCGGTTGATGTTGTCGGCATCGTGGTGGATGACAAAGACGGTTCACAGGGTTACCACTCAGTCGTGATCGTGAAAGCGGACAGCCCGTACAAAAAACTGGAAGACCTGAAAGGCAAATCTTTCGGTATGGCCGATCCGGATTCAACTTCTGGCTTCCTGATGCCAAACCAGGCGTTCAAGAAAGAGTTCGGTGGCACTGTTGACGACAAGTACAACAACACCTTCTCCAGCGTCACCTTCTCTGGCGGCCATGAGCAGGACATCCTGGGTGTGCTGAACGGTCAGTTTGAAGGCGCGGTGACCTGGACTTCTCTGGTTGGTGATTACGACAAGGGTTATACCTCAGGTGCCTTTGGTCGCATGATGCGCATGGACCAGCCTGACCTGATGAAGAAAATTCGTATTATCTGGCAGTCTCCGCTGATCCCTAACGGCCCAATTCTGGTGAGCAATAACCTGCCCGCTGACTTCAAACAGAAGCTGGTGGCGGCGATCAAGAAGCTGGATAAAGAAGACCACAGCTGCTTTGTTAAAGCGGTGGGTGGTGCTCAGCACATCGGCCCGGCAACCGTTGCCGATTATCAGAACATCATTGATATGAAACGTGATCTGATGAAAGGCTCACGCGGTTAATTTCGCGTCTGACCGGCAGGGTCGCCCGTGATGGCGACCCTTTTCACATCTGCACCATCCTCTACCACAGGACATTCCCCTTGACCGATTTCGAACACTACTACCAACGCATTCGTCGCCAGCAAAAGCGCGACACCGTGCTCTGGTCGCTGCTGTTGGTGGCGCTCTACCTCGCTGCGGGCAAGATGGCGGAATTCAATCTGGTCACCGTCTGGCAATCACTGCCACACTTTTTCGATTACATCGGCGAAACCGTGCCGGTGTTGCATCTGCCCGTGCTGTTCTCCGATGGGAAAACCGAGGGCTCGCTGGCCTACTGGGGCTACCGTCTGCACTTCCAGCTGCCGCTGATCTGGGAAACCCTGCAGCTGGCACTGTCGTCGACCATTGTGGCGGTGATGGTGGCTGGGGTACTGGCGTTTTTCGCTGCTGATAACACCCAGACGCCGCGCAGCGTCCGCATCGCGATCCGTGCTTTCGTCGCTTTCCTGCGCACCATGCCAGAACTGGCGTGGGCAGTGATGTTCGTGATGGCGTTTGGCATTGGGGCAATTCCCGGCTTCCTCGCACTAGCGCTACATACCGTGGGCAGCCTGACCAAACTGTTTTATGAATCGATTGAAAGCGCTTCAGACAAACCGGTGCGCGGCCTCGCGGCATGTGGAGCGACCAAATTACAGCGCATGCGCTTCGCCTTCTGGCCGCAGGTGAAACCAACGTTTCTCTCTTACAGCTTTATGCGTCTGGAAGTGAACTTCCGTTCTTCTACCATCCTTGGATTGGTGGGGGCGGGCGGTATCGGCCAGGAGCTGATGACCAACATCAAACTGGATCGTTACGATCAGGTCAGTATTACGCTGCTGCTGATCATTGTGGTGGTGTCGCTGCTGGATACGGTATCCGGGTGGTTGCGCCGTCGCGTGGTGGAAGGGGATATCAAATGATCGCATTAGCACCGGATGTGGCAAAACTGAAGCAGGAACATCCTGCACTGTTCGCCGCACAGAACCGTTATCTGCGCCGCGTGGCTGGCGTTGCACTTGCCATCGCGCTCTATTACCTGTTCTTCTTTGAGTTTTTCGGTATTGAGTGGAGCCGAGTGATTATCGGTTGCGAGCAACTAGGGCGTTACTTCCTGCGCATGTTCGTTTGGCAAGACTTTATGAACTGGCCATTTGGCTATTATTTCTCGCAGATTGGCATCACGTTGGCGATTGTCTTCGCCGGGACGCTGACCGCTTCCATTATTGCGCTGCCGGTGTCTTTCCTTGCCGCCCGCAACGTAATGCACGATCCGATTGCCCGTCCGATTTCCTTAGTGGTGCGCCGTTTGCTCGACATCCTGCGCGGTGTCGATATGGCCATCTGGGGCCTGATTTTTGTGCGTGCAGTTGGCATGGGACCACTGGCGGGTGTGCTGGCGATTGTGGTACAGGACGTGGGCTTACTGGGCAAACTATATGCCGAAGGGCATGAAGCGGTTGAGCGTTCGCCGAGCCGGGGTTTAGGTGCGGTGGGGGCCAATAGTCTGCAGAAACATCGCTTTGGCATCTTTACCCAATCCTTCCCGACCTTCCTGGCATTGAGCCTGTACCAGATTGAATCCAATACCCGTTCGGCGGCGGTACTTGGCTTTGTCGGCGCAGGGGGCGTCGGTCTGGTTTATGCTGAAAACATGCGCCTGTGGAACTGGGATGTGGTGATGTTCCTGACCATCCTGTTGGTTGGCGTGGTGATGATCATGGATGTCATCTCCAGCAAACTGCGTAAGCGCTATATCACGGGGAAACCGTTGCCGCTGTGGCAGCCTGCCGTGCGCGATTAAGCCGTTCACTGCGTTGCCAGGCGCGCTCCAGCGCCTGCGCTAACTGTGCCTGTTGCCAGGGTTTTGCCAGCCGTTCGCACAGTGGCAAAGTGACCTGGCTCTGGCGCAAATCCTGACCGCTGATCAGCAGGGTGGCCAGTTCTGGCCACTGCTGCTGTGCCTGGCGAATCACATCCGCCCCGTTTAACGCGCCGGGTAACATCAAATCACTGATCAACAACTCAATATCTGGCGTCTGCCGCAGCAGCGTCAGTGCGGATTCGCCATCGCCACACTCTAAAGTGAGGTAGCCGAGTTGATGCAGATGCTCACACAATGTCTGCCTGACGGCGGGTTCATCATCCAGCACCAACACCAGCCGGTCACTGCTTGAACCCGGCGTAAACTCGGGAAGAGTCGGCGCGGGCTGGACCGCTTCCGGTGCGCGCGGCAGTAACAGGCGCACAGTAGTGCCCTGGCCGGGGGCGGTTTCCACCTCGATCTGCCCGCCGGATTGACGCACAAATCCATATACCATCGACAACCCCAGTCCGCTGCCGCTGCCGGTCTCTTTGGTGGTGAAAAATGGCTCAAACACCTGTTCACGTACCTCGGCTGACATGCCGCAGCCGTGATCGATAACTTCAATGGTCACGCGATCGCGTTTACCATCCGCTTCCTGCATTCGCTGATTCCAGATGCGCAGGCGAATTTCTCCGCTCTGTTTCTCCATGGCATCGCGTGCATTGACCACCAGATTCATCAGCGCATTTTCCAGTTGCCCGGCATCGATCCACGCGGGCCAGCCGGGGCGTTGCGCATCAACCACTAATTGCTGACCGGGCAACAGTGCATGCTGTAACAGTGAGTGCAGATTATCGACCAGCTCAATGACTGATACCGCACGCGGATAAAGCGACTGTTTACGTGAGAAGGCCAGCAGCCGCTGGGTAAGCTGCGCCGCGCGGTCCGCCGCCAGCCGCGCACGCTCAATGCGACTGGCTAGCGAACCAGAGGGGAGCTGGCCCACGGTAAGCGCCAGACTGCCAATAATCACGGCCAGCAGGTTGTTAAAGTCGTGGGCGATACCGCCGGTGAGTTGGCCGACGGCTTTCATTTTTTGGCTGTGCAGCAGCGCTTCTTCCAGCGCCTTACGCGTGGTGCGCTCCAGCACGGTATTGACCATGCCACGGCGTGGCACTGGGCTAAAGCGCAGTTCCAGCGTGCGGCCGTCGGGCAGGCGAACTTCCTGCGCATCCTGCAGGCTGGTGAGCTGCACATCCATTCGTTCTAGCAGACGCTGATAATGCAGGCCGCGATGCAGGTCGCGTGCCGGAATGCCGAGTAACTCGGCGTACTGCGCGTTCCACACCACCAGTTGCCCACTGTTATCGAATAGTGCAAAGCCATCGCGCATGGCGAGGAAAGTGGATTCCAGCTGATTGCTTTTCTCTTTTAACAGACGTGAAGTGTGGGCCAGTGAAGCCGTATTGCGCGCAAAGACGTTAAAGGCGCGAGCCAGATCGCCGAGCTCGTCGCGGCGGGCCAACCCCGGAACATTGACGCTTTTCTCGCCCTGGGCCAGACGCGTCATGGCGTGGGCGATGGCGGTCAGGCTGGAACCGAGATTGCGATAGATGTAGTAACCCGCGTAACCGGTGATCAGCAGTGCCAGCAGCATAAACAGACCAATAAAACCGATGATGGAGTCCAGTTCCTGATGCGTGGCGGTACTGCGCGCATCGCTCTGCTGCGCCACCAGTTGCACATAATGAGTGATGTCGCCATTCAGCATCGCCACCAGCGCTTTGATGCGATAGGTCGCGTAGGCAATGGCGATATCGCTCTGCTCAAGCTGAACAGCGATGGGTTGTAAGCTGCGCGTGGTGTCGACCAATCGGTCACGCTGCATCGCCAGCGCATCCTGTAACGGTAGGGCGGACCAAATGGGCAGCACCTGCTGTAATTGCTGTTCAGCGGCTTGCGGTGCCGTGGACTGGATTGCCACCTTTAACAGGGCATCCGTTTGCTGGCGCAGCGGCAAAAAAGCGCCGTCGATGGCAAGCACATCAATGCGATTCAGCAGCAGTTGCGCCTGCCACAGGCCACTTAACATCACGTTGCGTTGTAAGTGGCGTTGATGGCCAACACGCAGCAGCTGATTGATGCTCTGTTCCAGCATCTGGCTGCGTTCACGAATGCGCGCCAGCAGCGCGGGTTGCTGTGCGGCCAATGGCGCGTTCGCCAGCAGGGATAAGGACTGCTGCAAGGCTTGCTGCGTCTGCTGCAGGCGTGCCGACTCGCTCTGATACTCAAGCGCACCCACCACCTGCGCCAGCCGCACAGCGGCGGTGGCCACATTGGCGGTATCCCGCGCCAGCTCCAGGCTGCCGTTCATATCCGCCAGGGTTTGCGCCTGTGCCTGCTCCTGAATGTGACCGGCGTGGCGAAATCCAAAAATAGCCACCAGGCTCACCGCCAGCGTGACACTCACCACTAACAGGTTAAACAGCAGCAGGCGACCCCGCGCGCCAGCGTGCCAGTGCAGACTCTGACTCATTGCGGCCACTCCTTACCTCTCAACTCCCGGCGAGTATAGAAGCGTGAACGGGGCGCAATATGACAAATATGAATGGCCGCTGACATTTTCCATTTATCTGGCGTTGCAACACTCGGCGACAACTTCAGAAAGCAGGAGCCTGGCGATGACGGCGACACCGATATTAGAAATGCGCGAAATCACCCGACGCTTCGGCAGTTTCTACGCGTTGAAGGGCGTGGATCTGACCGTGTGGCCAGGTGAAGTCCACGCGCTGATGGGCGAAAACGGTGCCGGGAAAAGTACGCTGATGAAGATTCTGGCCGGTGCTTATACCGCCAGCAGCGGGGAAATTCTTATCGACGGTAAACCCTACGCCATCAAAGGCCCAAAAGAGGCACTGGCCGCGGGCATCACGCTGATTTATCAGGAAATCAATCTGGCGCCCAATCTGACCGTGGCAGAGAACATCTTCCTCGGCAGCGAGATCACGCGCGGTGGGCTGGTGAAAAGGCGGCAGATGGCAGAAGAGGCACAGCAGGTGATTAATCGTCTGGGTGCCCAATTCAGTGCCAGCGATCTGGTGAGCAAACTCAGTATCGCTGAGCAGCAGCAGGTGGAGATTGCCCGCGCGCTGCACCGCAACAGCCGCATTCTGGTGATGGATGAACCCACGGCAGCACTCTCCAATCGCGAAACTGAACAGTTGTTTGCGCTGATTAAACGCCTGCGCAGCGAAGGCATGGCGATCATTTATATCAGCCATCGCATGGCAGAAGTGTATGAGCTTTCGGATCGCGTCAGCGTGCTGCGCGATGGGCAGTATGTTGGCAGCCTGACGCGCGATCAGCTTAATGCCAGTGAACTGGTGCGTATGATGGTTGGCCGTCCGCTGAGCGATCTGTTCAATAAAGACCGCAACATTCCCTTCGGCGAAGTCCGTCTCGCTGTCAATCACCTGACCGATAACCGCAAAGTCCATCCCAGTAGTCTCTCGGTGCGTGCCGGGGAGATTGTCGGATTGGCGGGATTGGTCGGTGCCGGACGCAGCGAGCTGGCGCAGCTGATTTTTGGCGTGCATCAACCCAGGGGAGGCGAAATCTGGATCGATGGCGAGAAAGTCAACATTCATTCGCCGCGAGATGCCATCGCACGTGGTATTGGCTTCCTCACCGAGAACCGTAAAGAGCAGGGGCTGTTCCTGGAATTGGCCGCACAGGAAAACATCGTGATGGCGACGCTGGAACGCGATGCCAGCTACGGCCTGCTTAATCGGCGTAAAGGGCAAAAGATTGCCGGTGATGCCATCGAATCACTCAACATTCGTGTGCCGCACGCCCAGGTACGAGCCGGGGGGCTATCGGGCGGTAATCAACAGAAACTGCTGATCTCACGCTGGGTAGCGATTGCACCACGCATTCTGCTGCTAGATGAGCCCACACGCGGCGTGGACGTCGGCGCCAAGAGTGAAATCTACCGCATGATGAACCAGATGGCGCAACAGGGCGTGGCGATTTTGATGATCTCCAGCGAACTGCCGGAGGTGGTCGGGATGAGTGACCGCGTGTATGTGATGCGTGAGGGCAGTATTGCCGGAGAGTTGAGCGGCGCTGAGATTAGCCAGGAAAACATTATGACACTGGCCACCGGCGCACAGCCGGTACAGGCCTGAGGAGACCGCAATGACCAGTGAAACTGCACGCGTAAAAAGTCCAACGCTTAAACGCGCCTTGATGAGCGACCTGCTGCAAACGGTAGGGATTTTGCCGATTTTGATCCTGATTGTGGCGGTATTTGGTTTTGTTGCGCCGAACTTTTTTACCGAAGCTAACCTGCTGAATATTACCCGTCAGGCTTCGATCAATATCGTGCTGGCGGCGGGGATGACCTTTGTGATCCTCACCGGCGGGATCGATCTGTCAGTGGGCTCGATGCTGGGCACCACGGCGGTCGTGGCGATGGTGGTGTCGCTGGATCCGGCCTTTGCGGGCCTGACCATTCCTGCGGCGCTTGGGGCGGGTCTTATCATGGGGCTGTTCAACGGCCTGTTGGTGGCGGGGGCAGGTTTGCCGCCCTTTATCGTGACGCTCGGCACCTATACCGCCTTGCGCGGAGCGGCTTATTTGCTGGCGAATGGCACTACCGTCATCAACTCTGACATCAATTTCGAGTGGATAGGCAACGGTTATCTCGGGCCGATCCCCTGGCTGATCATTATTGCCTTTGCCGTCATCGCGCTGTGCTGGTTCATTCTGCGCCGTACCACCCTGGGTGTGCACATCTACGCCGTGGGCGGCAACGTGCAGGCGGCGCGCCTCACCGGGATCAAGGTCGGCATGGTGCTGGTGTTTGTCTATGCCATGAGCGGCATGTTGTCGGGATTAGGCGGATTGATGAGCGCCTCACGCCTCTACAGCGCCAACGGCAACCTGGGTGTGGGGTACGAGTTAGATGCAATCGCCGCGGTGATTCTGGGCGGCACCAGTTTTGTCGGCGGTATCGGCACCATTACCGGCACGCTAATTGGTGCGCTGATAATCGCCACGCTGAACAACGGCATGACGCTGATGGGCGTTTCTTACTTCTGGCAGTTGGTCATTAAGGGCGCTGTGATCATCATTGCCGTACTCATCGATAAGTACCGCACACGTCATCACGTGGGTTAAGGGTGTATTTGCAACAGGCTGTCACACAACGGCGATCTGCTGGATCGCCAACATAATCAAAAAAGCAGGAGAACATCGACTATGCGTTTTAATCCGATTCTGACCGGACTGCTGGCGGCGACGTTGTTGAGTGCGCCACTGGTGCAGGCAAAAGAACTCAAATCCATTGGTGTCACCGTCGGCGATCTCGCCAACCCGTTCTTCGTGCAGATCACCAAAGGTGCTGAGCTGAAAGCGCGTGAACTGGCGGGCGACAAGGTCAATGTGACGCTGGTTTCCAGCGGTTACGATCTTGGTCAGCAGGTGGCGCAGATAGATAACTTCATCGCCGCCAAAGTGGACATGATCATCCTTAACGCCGCCGATTCCAAAGGCATCGCTCCCGCGGTGAAACGTGCGCGTGATGCAGGCATCGTGGTGGTGGCGGTCGACGTGGCGGCTGACGGTGCCAATGCCACCATTACCTCCGATAACACCCAGGCAGGCGCGATGGCCTGTAAATACATCTCTGACCGCCTGAAAAACAAAGGCAACGTGGTGATCATCAACGGGCCTCCGGTGTCAGCGGTGCAAAACCGGGTTGAAGGCTGTATGAACGAGCTGAAAACTCATCCCGATATCAGACTGCTCTCCTATAACCAGAACGCCAAGGGCAGTCGCGATGGCGGCCTGGAGGTGATGACCGGACTGCTGTCTGCCAATCCGAAGATCGATGCGGTGTTTGCGATTAACGACCCAACGGCGATTGGTGCCGATTTAGCTGCCAAGCAAGCCCAGCGCAGTGAGTTCTTTATTGTCGGCGTCGATGGTTCGCCAGATGGCGAAGAAGCCCTGAAACGTAAAGGATCGCTGTTTGTCGCCACCCCAGCGCAAGACCCGCAGGTGATGGCAGCCAAAGCGGTGGAGATTGGCTACGACATCCTGCAGGGCAAACCCGCACCGGACAAACCGGTGCTGATTCCGGTCACGATGATCGATCGCAATACTGTCAGCAGCTACAAAGGCTGGACGGTGAAATAACGTTGATTTCTTGAGGCGGTCTCTGGGCCGCCCACATTGGGAGCGGAGTTATGCATCGATCCGAAGTGAACGCCATTCTGCAACTCACCCGCGAATTCTTTATGCGACAGGATGTGCACCTGCCGCCCTGGGCCGACTATGGCCTCAGCCAATGGCGTGCGCTGGATAAACGCCGCGCCGAAGAGCTGCTGGCGCTGCATCTGGGCTGGGATGTCACCAGTTTCGGCGCTGATGATTTCTCGCAGACCGGTTTAACCCTGTTTACCTTGCGCAATGGCTCGCGCGGCGGTCAGCCGTGGGGAAAACCTTACGCTGAAAAAATCATGCACGTGCGGGAAGGGCAGGTGACGCCGATGCACTACCATCCACAAAAGATGGAAGACATCATCAACCGCGGCGGCGGAAATCTGATCGTGACTTTGCATAACCGCGCGGGCGACCGGCTTGATGATTCACCGGTTAACGTCACGTTGGATGGCATCCGCCAGACTCACGCGGCGGGATCGCAACTGCGTCTCTCTCCTGGCGAGAGCGTCACCTTGCTGCCTGGGATCTGGCACAGTTTCTGGGGCGAAGAGGGCTATGGCGATGTGCTGGTTGGCGAAGTCTCGATGCCCAACGATGACGAGCATGACAACGTCTTTCTCACACCGCTGGCGCGCTTTAATCCGATTGATGAGGATGAAGATCCGCGCTGGCTGTTGTGCAACGAATATCACCGCTGGCTGGCATGAAGGAGTTCACGATGGCACTGATTTCACTGGCGCAAGGCCTGGCCCACGCGCAGCAACACCAATACGCGCTCGGCGCATTTAACGTACTGGACACCCATTTTTTGCGTGCGCTGTTCCAGGCGGCTGAGCAACAACGGTCGCCTTTTATCATCAACATCGCGGAAGTGCATTTTAAGTATGTCAGCCTCGAGCATCTGATTGCGGCGATTCGCACAGAAGCGGCGCTGCATGATATCCCGGTGGTGCTCAATCTTGACCATGGTTTGCATTTTGAGGCGGTAATGCAGGCGATTCGCCTCGGATTTACTTCGGTGATGTTTGATGGCTCAACTCTCAGTTATGAAGAGAATGTGCGCCAGACCCGCGAAGTGGTGAAGATGTGCCACGCCATTGGCGTTTCGGTTGAAGCGGAACTGGGCGCAGTGGGCGGTGATGAAGGTGGGGCGCTGTTTGGTGAGGCCGACAGCAACAAATTTACCGATCCTGCTCTGGCAGCGGAGTTTGTCCAGTCAACCGGGATCGATTGTCTGGCCGTAGCGATTGGCAACGCGCACGGCAAATACAAAGGTGAGCCGAAGCTCGACTTTGAGCGTCTGGCGGCAATTCGCTCGGCGGCAGGCATTCCTTTGGTGCTGCATGGCGGTTCAGGGATCAGTGATGCCGATTTCCGCCACGCCATCAGTTTGGGCATTCATAAAATCAATTTCTATACCGGCATGTCACAAGCCGCACTAGGCGCGATAGAAAAGCAAATTACTCAGCGTGATGCGCGCTACGACTCGTTTGCTGAACTGCTGATGGCGGTAGAACACGATATTGCCAATGTGGTGGCGCAGCAGATGCAGGTGTTTGGCAGCGCCGGGAGGGCCTGACATGGTGCAACGCAACGGTATTCTCGGTGCGGGCAGTATGCTGGTGGATCATGTACAACGT
>NZ_CAJCKS010000096.1:0-18832 GCF_903970985.1 Pantoea sp. ME81
AATCTTCTCACCTGAATCACTAAGAGCTTTATATCCCTGGCGGGATTCCCGAGCGGCCAAAGGGAGCAGACTGTAAATCTGCCGTCATCGACTTCGAAGGTTCGAATCCTTCTCCCGCCACCATCGCTTTTCCTATTGCTTACATCGTTATTTCTTCCCGATTCAATCCATGACATTCTAACGAAAACTCGTTACCATCCTGGCATACTTTTGCGGATAAGAATGGCAGCGAAATGAAATTCATCTCTTTCAACATCAATGGCTTGCGCGCACGCCCTCATCAACTTGAAGCCCTCGTCGAACAGCATCAGCCAGACGTCATCGGCCTGCAGGAAACCAAAGTTCACGATGACATGTTCCCGCTCGAAGACGTCAGCAAATTGGGTTACAACGTGTTTTATCATGGTCAAAAAGGCCACTACGGCGTCGCGCTGCTGACCAAGGCTCAGCCTGTTTCGGTACGTCGTGGTTTTCCCGGTGATGATGAAGATTCACAACGCCGCCTAATCATGGCGGAAATCCCCAGCCCGATTGGCGACATCACCGTGATTAACGGTTACTTCCCGCAGGGTGAAAGCCGTGACCATCCAACTAAATTCCCGGCGAAAGAGAAGTTCTACCGTGATTTACAGGATTATCTGGAACAGCAGTTGGCGGTTGATAAGCCGGTGCTGATCATGGGTGACATGAATATCAGCAGTACCGATCTTGATATCGGCATTGGCGAAGATAACCGCAAGCGCTGGCTGCGCACCGGTAAATGCTCATTCCTGCCAGAAGAGCGTGAGTGGATGGATCGCCTGTTGCATTGGGGTCTGGTCGATACCTGGCGCGCGAAATACCCGGAAACGGCTGACCGTTTCTCCTGGTTCGACTACCGTTCAAAAGGTTTTGATGATAACCGTGGTCTGCGTATCGACCTGTTGCTGGCCAGTCAACCGCTGGCAGCGCGTTGCATTGAAAGTGGCATTGATTACGAGATCCGCAGCATGGAAAAACCATCGGATCATGCACCTGTCTGGTCGACGTTCAATCTGGAAAAATAAGTAAACTGCGTGGCGTGAGAACGCCACGCACCTTTACTTGATGATTTTCCAGATAAGCGGGTTAGTGCCCATCACTTTCTCATCACGCCCACACTGCAGCAGCACGCCTTCCGCTTTCACGACCGCTCCTTCAGAGTAACTGCGATTCTCATAAGTGCAGCACTGCAGACAGTTGCTCTGCTGATTATTCTGCCCCTGTGTCCAGACTTCCGGTGGCATATCCACCACCACATCCGTATTGCCCGTGCGACTGTTTTCCGGCTGGCGGTTCGCCAGCGCCGAATTCATGCACAACAGCAGCCCGCTAAGCGCTAATAGGATATAACGCATCACTCTGTCTCCTTGGTTTTACGCCGGGTCGATTTCGGTTTTGCTTTACGTTTAGCGGCCGGTGCGGCAATGCCTCTAAATGATTGCAACGAGGGTCGCTGACGCGCTTCGCCAATTAACCCGATCAGCGTGGCAACCAGCGGCTGCATAAACTCATCGTAGCGGCAGGCCTTTTCACTGATGCGTGTTAATGTCGATTCCCATTGAGCCGTCATATCTGGTCGGGCCGCCATTTCTGGTAACGCATGGATCAGCGCCCTGCCCGCGTCCGTAGAATGAATATAGCGGCCTTTTTTCACGAGGAATGTCCGGCGGAACAATAATTCAATAATGCCGGCTCGCGTCGCTTCCGTCCCTAAACCATCGGTCGCACGCAGCACTTTCTTTAATTCTTTATCCTGAACAAAGCGCGCGATGCCGGTCATGGCGGATAACAGGGTGGCATCGGTAAACGGGCGCGGCGGCTGCGTCTGCTTGGCGAGCACCTCACCGCGCTCACACAGCAGCTCATCGCCCTTTGCCACCACCGGTAAAGGCGTGCCATCGTTCTCTTCATCGCGTTCTTTACTGCCGAGTAAGGCACGCCAGCCCGCTTCTGCCAGAAAACGCGCTTTGGCAACAAACTTGCCCCCGCCAATCTCGAGATCGATAACGCATTTGCGAAACACCGCGTCTGGGCAAAATTGCATCAGATACTGACGTGCCACCAGGCCGTAAATATTGGCTTCATTCTCCGTGAGGTTCACTTTACTGGCGCGGGCGGTAGGGATGATCGCGTGGTGCGCATCCACCTTTTTATCATCCCAGCAGCGGTTTTTCTGATCAGGGTTAAAATCCGTAGGCGGTGTCAGATTGGGTTGGTGCGCCTGTATCGCATTCAGCACCGCATGCCGTCCGGCAAAATGTTCATCCGGCAAATAACGGCTGTCTGAACGCGGATAGGTAATCAACTTATGGGTTTCATACAGACGCTGGCAGCAATCCAGTACGTTTTGCGCACTCAGGCCGAAACGCTTTGCCGCCTCGATCTGCAGGCTGGAGAGCGAAAACGGCAATGGTGCGGTGTCAGATTCCCGTTTGTCGTTATAGCCTGTCACTATCGCCGGCTTACCGTTGATGCGCTCTAAGACATGATCGGCCAGCGAACGGTGTAACAGGCGACCTTCCTCATCCTGCCAGGGTTCGCAGGCGTCGCTGGGTATCCAGCTGGCAACAAAACGCTCATCCCTCGGCGTCACAATGTGCGCTTTCACTTCGAAGTAATCTTTAGGAATGAAGTTTTCGATCTCTTCATCGCGACGCACCACCAGGCCGAGCACCGGCGTTTGTACGCGTCCGACCGACAGCACGCCATCATAACCGGCATTGCGGCCTAATAGCGTCCAGGCACGGGTCATATTGATGCCGTAGAGCCAATCTGCGCGGGCGCGGGCCAATGCGGATACGCACAGCGGGATAAACTCGCGATTCTCACGTAAACGGCTGACTGCTCGCTCCACGGCGGAGGGGTTGAGATCGTTAATGAGACAGCGCTGCACTTTCTGCCGCTTTTCCGGCGCGAGTTGCAGGTAGTCCAGCACTTCATCCACCAACAGCTGACCTTCACGATCCGGGTCACCGGCGTGCACCACTTCACTCGCCTGTTGCAGCAAACCCTCAATCACTTTGAGTTGCTTAGCCACCGACGGACGGGGTTGTAAACGCCACTTTTCCGGAATGATCGGCAGGTCGGCAAGGTTCCAGCGCGCATAGCGGCTGTCATAGCTGTCCGGCTGCGCCTGTTCCAGCAAATGCCCGACACACCAGGTGACCATCTGATCGTTGCCACAGGCAATAAAACCGTCACCGCGGCGATGCGGCTTCGGCAGTACATCAGCAATGGCACGCGCCAGGCTGGGTTTTTCAGCAATAAACAAACGCATGTCTGGCGTCGTTCCTTCTACGTCAATTCACGACGGTAATTAATGGACAGGAAGGATCGGCAGCGAAGAGTTCCCCCACCGCCGTTGCCTGCACGCCGGCCAATATTGCGCAGCGCTGGAAGGCTTCGACCTCGCTGGGTTGCACCGCCACCAGTAAACCACCCGAGGTTTGCGGATCACACAATAGCGCGCGCGTTGCATCGTCCATCGCGGAAATATGGCCACCATAGCTGGCAAAATTGCGCTGAGTGCCGCCGGGCACAGCACCTTTGGCGATATATTCATCGACTCCCGGTAAGCGAGGAACCTGTGTGGCGTGGATTTCCGCACGCAAACCTGATCCCTGGCAAATCTCACTCAGATGTCCCAGCAAGCCAAAACCAGTGACATCGGTCATGGCGCTGACGCCATCCAGTTTGGCGAACTCGGCACCGGCTTTATTCAACTGACACATCACCTCCGCCGCTAATGACTGGTGTTCTGGCAGCAGAAGGCCTTTTTTCTCGGCGGTGGTCAGGATGCCGATCCCCAATGGCTTGGTGAGAAACAGCTGGCTACCCACCTGCGCGGCGCTGTTCTTTTTCACCCGCGCCACATCAACAATTCCCGTGACGGCCAGGCCAAAAATCGGCTCCGGCGCATCGATCGAATGCCCACCCGCCAGCGCAATACCAGCAGCCTGACAGGCCGCACGGCCGCCTTCAATGACCTGCTGAGCCACTTCCGGGCTCAGCACGTTGACCGGCCAACCCAGGATGGCAATCGCCATGATCGGTTTGCCGCCCATAGCATAAATATCACTGATGGCATTGGTGGCGGCGATGCGACCAAAGGTATGGGGATCATCGACAATCGGCATAAAAAAGTCAGTGGTGCTCACCACCGCTGTGCCGTTACCAAGATCGTAAACGGCAGCATCGTCACGTGTTTCGTTGCCCACCAGCAACTGGGGGTCATGAAAAGGGATTAGCTCACTATGAAGAATGGTTTCCAGTACCTGCGGCGAGATTTTGCAGCCGCAGCCAGCTCCATGGCTGTATTGCGTCAGACGAAGAGGTTCACTCATGGCGGGTTCCTTATGCGCTGAACAGAAGGCTGTATGTTAGCCTGGCTGTCAACCGGTGGTAAGTGTTGCGCGGTTTAAGCTCGATCTTTCGCACACGCGGTGTGCAATCTTTGCAACACAGCTCACCCTGCCGAAGAAACCCGCCGATGTCTGTCAGAAATAACTGACAAATTGCGCGGTGTCCGGTGCAACCACCGTGGTATTCGCTTTAAGCTGCGGCGTACCGAGATACAGGAATCCGACAATCGCATCCTGCTCGCGGCAACCAAAAGCTTCGCGTACCGAAGGATGGTCGGTCCATGGACCGCTGCGCCAGATACCGTTAAAGCCCTGCGCCACCGCGGCCATTTGCATCGCCATCACGGCACAACCTGCTGAAACCAACTGTTCCCAATGCGGGACTTTGGCATGCTCTTCACAGTGCGCCACAACAGTGATAATCATCGGCGCTCGAAACGGTGCGGTGGCGGATTTTTCAATTGCCTTTTCATCGAGGTTGCTGTCACGCGCCGCTTGTTCAAGCAATTTACCAAAACGCTCACGCCCTTCATTCTCTACAATGATAAAGCGCCACGGCTGCAACGTACCATGATCCGGTGCACGTAAGCCTGCGTGCAAAATGTTCTGCAAGACTTCGCCCGCTGGTGCCGGTTCTGCCAGACGCGAAGCCGAACGGCGGTTAATTAATAAATCCAGTGCATCCATCATTATTCTCCCGTGAATAAAAAGCGTGGGCTAATCCTGGCACAGCAAGATCTTTTGTAACAGTCTGGCGCGATTTCCTGCTGACATTTCGCACGCTGCTCTTTAGGATGAACCCGACATCGGGGCAGACCGCGTGGCGACTGCCCTGTTACGTGAATATGGAGAGTTTATGCGCACATTGTGGCGAATTATTGCTGGCCTGTTCCGCTGGAGCTGGCGGGTGTTGAATTTTATTCGGGAATTCATTCTTAATTTATTCCTCATCGTCTTAATCCTCGCCGGTGTCGGTATCTGGTTACAGCTTTCCAGCGCCAACAGCAGCGAACCGGTGCAACAGGGTGCACTCAAAGTGGATTTAAGCGGTGTATTAGTGGATAAACCTTCCGTCAGTAATCGCCTGAGTCGCATCAGCCGTGAGTTGCTGGGCGCGAGCAGCGATCGCCTGCAAGAGAATTCATTGTTCGACGTGGTGGATGCGGTTCGTCAGGCGAAAACTGACAAAAACATCACCGGGATCGTGCTTGATTTGCGTGATTTTGCTGGCGGCGATCAACCTTCATTACAATATCTGGGCAAATCGCTGCGTGAGTTCCGTGATGCGGGAAAACCGATATACGCCATTGGTGATAGCTATAGCCAGGCGCAATACTACATCGCCAGCTATGCCACCAAAATTTATCTGTCACCGCAGGGCACCGTTGATCTGCATGGCTTCGCTACCAATGGGTTGTATTACAAATCCCTGTTAGAGAAGCTCAAAGTCAATTCTCATGTGTTCCGTGTGGGCACCTACAAATCTGCCGTCGAGCCTTTCCTGCGTGACGATATGTCTCCGGAAGCACGTGATGCGGATGGTCGCTGGATCGGCCAGCTGTGGCAGAACTACCTGAACACCGTTTCCGCAAATCGCCAGATTACCCCGGATCAGCTGTTCCCGGGAGCAGCCGGCGTCATCAGCGGATTGCAGGCTGTTGACGGCGATACCGCAAAATATGCGCTAAACAGTAAATTGGTTGATGTGCTGGATAGCCGTGCGGCGGCTGATCAGGAACTGGTGAAAACCTTTGGCTGGGATAAAGCCAATAACGATTATCGCAACGTCAGCATTTACGATTACACCGTGAAGCAGCCTCAGCAGGACCAGGATGGCAATATTGCGGTGATCTTCGCCAGCGGTGCGATTATGGACGGTGAGGAAACCGCCGGAAACGTGGGTGGCGATACCACCGTTTCGCAGATTCGCGATGCGCGTCTCGATCCGAAAATCAAAGCGATTGTACTGCGCGTCAACAGCCCAGGTGGCAGCGTGTCGGCATCGGAAGCGATTCGTGAAGAGTTAGCCGCAGCCCATGATGCCGGCAAGCCAGTGGTGGTCTCAATGGGCGGCATGGCGGCTTCAGGCGGCTACTGGATCTCGACGCCAGCAGACTACATTGTGGCCGCACCCAGCACCTTGACCGGTTCAATCGGTATTTTCGGCGTGATTAACACGGTTGAAAATAGCCTGAACAGTATTGGTGTGCACACGGATGGCGTGGCCACTTCTCCGCTGGCTGACGTTGCCACCACCAAAGCCCTGCCGACGGAAGTGCAGCAATTGATGCAACTGACCATCGAAAACGGCTATCGTAACTTTGTCGGACTGGTCGCGAAGTCGCGTCATAAAACGCCAGAACAGATCAATGATATCGCTCAGGGCCATGTCTGGACCGGCAGTGATGCTAAAGCCAATGGCCTGGTGGATGCGTTGGGTGATTTTGACGATGCCGTGGCGAAAGCGGCTGAGTTGGCAAAAGTCGCCAAGCCGCAGCTTAGCTGGTATCAGGACGACCCCAGCATGATTGACCTGCTGCTAAATCAGATGAATGCCTCTGCACAAGCGATGCTGCCAGCAGCACTGAAGGTGTGGCTGCCCGCGCCGATGCTGGACGTAATGAGTGCAGTGAAAGATCAGCCTGGCCTGATGAACAATCTTAATGATCCGCAAAATCGCTACGCCTTCTGCCTGAACTGCGGCAACGTACGCTAATCTTTACAGCCCGGCCGCTGGTCGGGCTGCTTTTCGCTGTTAATCCCCTTATACTGCGCGTTTTACGGCAAGTCTGAGTTCTTCCATGCAAAAGAAAAATATCTATGTAGCCTACACGGGCGGTACCATCGGTATGCAGCGCTCCGCGCACGGCTACATTCCGGTTTCCGGCCACCTGCAGCAGCAACTGGCCAACATGCCAGAATTCCATCGGCCTGAGATGCCGAATTTCACCATCCACGAATATCAGCCTCTGATGGATTCGTCAGACATGACGCCATTGGATTGGCAATCGATTGCTGATGACATTAAACAGAATTACGACAGCTATGATGGTTTTGTGATTCTGCACGGCACCGACACCATGGCATTCACTGCCTCGGCGCTGTCATTCATGCTGGAAAACCTGGCGAAGCCGGTAATCGTAACCGGCTCGCAGATTCCACTGGCAGAATTGCGCTCAGATGGTCAGCAGAATTTACTCAATTCGTTGTACGTGGCCGCTAATTATCCGATCAATGAAGTGGCGTTGTTCTTTAACAACACGCTGTTCCGTGGCAATCGCACTACCAAAGCACATGCCGACGGCTTCAACGCCTTCGCTTCACCGAATCTCCCTCCTTTGCTGGAAGCCGGTATTCACATTCGTAAACTCAATACGCCGCCGGCACCACAGGGCCGTGGCGAGTTGATTGTGCATCCGATTACCCCACAACCGATTGGCGTGGTTACCATTTACCCCGGGATCTCTGCCGATGTGGTACGTAACTTCCTGCGCCAGCCGGTGAAGGCACTGATTCTGCGCTCTTATGGTGTCGGTAACGCGCCGCAAAATGCAGAATTCCTGGCTGAACTGCAGCAGGCGAGCGAACGTGGGATTGTGGTGGTGAATCTGACGCAATGCATGTCCGGAAAAGTGAATATGGGGGGCTATGCCACCGGTAATGCGCTGGAGCATGCGGGGGTGATCAGCGGTTTTGACCTTACCGTTGAGGCTACATTAACAAAACTGCACTTTTTGTTGAGCCAAAACCTCACCAACCCGGAAATTCGTGCCAGAATGCAACAGAATTTACGCGGCGAACTGACCGACGACTGATACGGAGCGAGATGTAATGAAGCGGGCATTGATAATCATCGATATTCAGAACGATTTTTGCCCCGGCGGCCCAATGGCGGTGCGCGAAGGCGACCAAACGGTTGCCGTTGCCAATCGCTACGCACGCGAGTTCCGCGATCGGGGAGAATGTGTAGTGGCATTGCAAGACTGGCATCCGGCAGATCATGGCAGCTTCGCCTCCGTCTCTGGCGAACCGGTGTATACCCTGGGTGAATTGAACGGTCTGGCGCAGATTTGGTGGCCCGATCATGGAGTCGAGAACTCAGTGGGGGCGGATTTCCACCCAGAACTGGACCGCACACTGATTGATGCGGTGTTCCATAAGGGGGGCGACGCGGATGTGGACAGCTACAGTGCTTTCTTCGATAACGGCCATCGCCGCAAAACGGAGCTAGACAGTTGGCTGCGTGAACGCGACATCAGCGACCTGGTGATGCTGGGGCTCGCTACCGACTATTGCGTCAAATACAGCGTGCTGGATGCGCTGGAGCTGGGCTACAACGTTGAAGTGGTGAAAGAGGGTTGCCGCGGCGTCAACCTGAATCCTGATGATAGCGATATTGCCATCGAACAGATGCAAGCTCAGGGTGCGGTAATAATCTGAAAATGAGGGCTGGTGAAAACCAGCCCTTTTGCGTTCTAGTGCAGGTTAATGCGCGTGATGTCCGGCTCGATACCGAACTCTTCCTTAAGCTGCTTTTTCGACTTCATCACCATCTCCCCCCCTTTGCCAATGGTCATATGCTGCGGGTCGTCGTTGTGACGCGCCTGCCACAGCATCACCAGCTGCAGGCAATTATCGCGCTGCTCTTGCGTCAGCGCGACACCGTCCGGCCATTTACCGGTTTCCACTGCGGTGGCGAGCCGCTCGTAGACCTCCGGCGTCATCGCCGCCAGCATGGCTTCCAGTTCTTGCTTCATGCTCAGCCCTCTTGTTGCTTGCCCTGCTCATCGGTAAAGCTCAATGAGGCAGAGTTAACGCAGTAGCGCTCACCGGTAGGCTGCGGGCCATCCGGAAACACGTGGCCGAGATGCGCATCGCAGTTACCACAGCGAATTTCCACGCGGTGCATACCGTGAGAATCATCTTCCAGATAACGAATCGCATCATCGCTGTACGGCTGGTAAAAGCTCGGCCAGCCGCAGCCTGAATCATATTTAGAGTCGGAGAGGAACAGCGGTGAATTGCACACTAAACAGTGGTAGATGCCCTCCTGCTTGTTGTGCAGTAGTGCGCCACTGAAAGGAGGTTCCGTGCCGCGATGCTGTGTGACATAGCGCTGCATCTCAGAAAGCTGCGCGATTTTTGCCTCGGGTGCGGTGTCTTTAGCCATTTTGAGTTCCGGAGTGTCATTCTGTAAAAATCGACTAGTATTCTAACAAACGAACAACATCATCATGGTCTTTTTTCGTGCGAACCCGTTCGCCACGACTGCCACAGCGCAAAATTGTGACGTCGATCACCCTTTGCAAAAGTCATCCCTTTTCGGTCGGTATTCGGCGTAACATAGGCGCGCAATAAGGGTGCTGCGTAAGCGATTGCGCAACCAATTATTCCTGGCGTTGGAATTGACCTGTCGCAACAATTGACACGATTCCGCTTGACGCCTGGTAAGGTTTTTGTAATTTTACAGCCAACCTTTTATTCACTAACAAATAGCTGGTGGAATATATGACTATCAAAGTAGGTATCAACGGTTTTGGCCGTATCGGTCGCATCGTTTTCCGTGCTGCACAGCAGCGTTCTGACATCGAAATCGTCGCGATCAACGACCTGCTCGACGCCGATTACATGGCTTACATGCTGAAGTATGACTCTACGCACGGTCGTTTCGACGGCACCGTAGAAGTGAAAGACGGCGCGCTGATTGTTAACGGTAAGAAAATCCGTGTTACCGCTGAGAAAGACCCGGCTAACCTGAAATGGGACGAAGTGGGTGTTGACGTTGTTGCAGAAGCAACCGGTATCTTCCTGACCGACGAAACCGCTCGCAAACACATTCAGGCTGGTGCGAAGAAAGTGGTTCTGACCGGTCCTTCTAAAGATGCGACCCCAATGTTCGTTCGTGGCGCTAACTTTGAAAAATATGCTGGCCAGGATATCGTTTCTAACGCATCTTGCACCACTAACTGCCTGGCACCACTGGCTAAAGTGATCAACGACCACTTCGGTATCGTTGAAGGTCTGATGACCACTGTTCACGCTACCACCGCTACGCAGAAAACCGTTGATGGCCCGTCTCACAAAGACTGGCGCGGCGGCCGCGGCGCAGCTCAGAACATCATCCCATCTTCTACCGGTGCTGCTAAAGCAGTGGGCGTGGTTCTGCCAGAGCTGAACGGTAAACTGACCGGTATGGCGTTCCGCGTTCCTACCCCGAACGTGTCTGTTGTTGACCTGACTGTACGTCTGGAAAAACCAGCCACTTACAAAGAAATCTGTGCCGTGATCAAAGCTGAATCTGAAGGCAAGATGAAAGGCGTTCTGGGCTACATCGAAGACGACGTTGTATCAACCGACTTCAATGGCGAAACCCTGACTTCAGTATTCGATGCTAAAGCCGGTATCGCACTGAACGACAACTTCGTGAAACTGGTTTCATGGTACGACAACGAAACTGGCTACTCACACAAAGTTCTGGATCTGATTGCACTGGTTGCTTCTAAGTAAGCGACTGGCGAAACAGACAAGGGGTGACTTCGGTCGCCCCTTTTTTTTCATTTGGAAGAAGAGAAGGTCTGACGATGCAAGATACGCTTTATAGTTTACCGGTGGTGAATCAGATCACCCCTTACCTGTCTCAGCGCCAGATGGGCGATTTGCCGATCGTGGTTGTGAGCCATCCTAAAGTTCGTGCGGCGATCGCGCTGCAAGGCGCGCATCTGCTCTCATGGCAGCCCAGCGGCCAGCAACCGGTGATCTGGTTGAGCGATAAGACGCCGTTTGCCGCAGGCAAAGCAATCCGTGGAGGCGTGCCAATTTGCTGGCCTTGGTTTGGTCCGGCAGGTGAACCGGCGCATGGTTTCGCCCGTAATCAACCCTGGACATTGACTGCACACGATGAGAACGAAGATGCTGTAATGCTGACGTTCACACTGGAAAGCAACGCGCAAACGAAGAAGCTGTGGCCGCATGATTTCACCCTGCTGGCCCGTTTCCGTATCGCCGAGCATTGTGAAATTGAGCTGGAAGCCTGGGGCGATTACGAAGCCACCGCAGCCTTACACACCTACTTCCAGATCGCCGATATTGCTCAGGTGGAAGTGAGTGGCTTAGGAAATAGCTTTATCGACAAGGTGAACGCTAACACGGTAGGCAGTTTGGCTGATGGCAAGCAAACCTACCCTGATCGCGTCGATCGGATTCACACCGCCGCCGAAGATTGCAGTGTGATTCACGACATCGCAGGAAAGCGTCAGATTGAAGTGTACCACCACTATCAAAGTGACGTTGTCACATGGAATCCGGGTCCAGAATTATCCTGCAGCATGGCGGATATGCCTAACGAGGGCTACAAAACCATGGTCTGCGTGGAAACGGCTCGCATCAACAAGCCGATGAAAAGCGCCGGTGAATCCCCTGCTCGCCTCGGTACCACGCTGCGCGTGCGCAATAAGTAAGTTTGCGGCGCTGATGCGCCGCTACACCACGTCTAAGTCCGTTTTGTGCTGCGGTGCCGGGAATGCCCGGTCGATGATAGCTAATTCTTCAACGCTCAAATGCAGATTTAACGCTGCGGCATTTTCCACCACGTGTTGTTGGCTACTGGCTTTGGGAATGGCGATCACGCCAGATTGACGAATCACCCATGCGAGCAGTAATTGTGCCACGCTGATGCTCTTCTGTTGTGCAATCTGCTGCAAATGGGGATCATCAAACAGCGATTGACGCAAACGTCCCGCCTGCGCCAGAGGGCAATAGGCCATTATCGGCGTATCACGTTGCTGGCAGGCGGCTAATAAATCGTATTCGATTCCTCGTGATGCCAGGTGATACAGCACCTG
Source organism: Pantoea sp. ME81 (assembly GCF_903970985.1). Lineage (NCBI taxonomy): Bacteria > Pseudomonadati > Pseudomonadota > Gammaproteobacteria > Enterobacterales > Erwiniaceae > Pantoea > Pantoea sp. ME81. The sequence goes on from NZ_CAJCKS010000096.1 coordinate 12,224, forward strand.
ATTGGTTGCGCAGTTTTCACCGCCCGTCTCACTCCACAGTTCTTGCATATCGTCCGTGTCGAAATTCGATACGCCCCAATGCCGAATTTTTCCTTGCTGCTGCAGAGTTTCCATGGCGCGAATGGTCTCTTCCAGTGGCACATTGCCGCGCCAGTGCAGCAGATAAAGATCAAGATAATCGGTCTCTAAGCGCTGTAAGCTGCGCTCGCAGGCCTCTATCGCATCCACTTCCCCGGCATTCCACGGATAGACTTTTGACACCAGCCAGGCCTGATGGCGGCGTCCGCGTAGCGCTTCGCCCACCACCTCTTCCGCCCCGCCTTCGGCGTACATTTCTGCGGTATCAATCAGTCTCATCCCCAGATCCAATCCAGCCTGTAACGCCGTGACTTCCTGACGACGCAGCGCTGCATTCTCCCCCATATACCAGGTTCCTTGCCCAATAGCAGGTAAAGCTGATTCTCCACGGAATTGAATCGTCTTCATTACGCCTCCTGATGCGCCATGATGGGGCGCGTTATTGGTGCAATGTAATAAAAACGCCTCATTACGAGGCGCGATGTAAAACCATTAGAAGCTGTAGCTGATGCCGGTCCAGAGGGTGAACTGACCACTTTTGTCCACCATCGGACTGTCTTTGATTTCGCTATCAAAGCGGGTGTAACGCCCGGACAAACTGGCGTTCCAGCTATCGCTAATCTGGTAGCTGGCGTTCATTTCCACATAAGGAGACCAGCTGTCGTCCGGTTGATATTCAGCAATACCTGTCCGCGCGCTTTCGTGCGAAGACACGCCATAGTAGTAGCGGTTTTGATTGGCGCTGTTCCACATTGCACCGATGCCTGGCGTCAGGCTGAACGCGCCAAAATCGAAGCGATACAGATAGGTAAGATCCCAGATGATGCCATTACTGTTGTTCAGCACATCGCCCAGCAGAGCGGTACGCACGATACCCCAATCCGCAACATGGCGGTAGGTGGCACCTGCCATCAGGGTCATCCGGCGCTTATCCAGAGCCTTCATGTCACCCAGATCGTTATCCTTGGGATCATACTGTTGCGGTGAACCCAGCAAGGTTAATGACAGTTGATCCTGCTGGTCTTTCCACAGGTAGTAGCCGCCTTGCAAGCTACGGAACCAGAAGTTTTCGCCTTCATAATTGATGACCGGGATGGGGATGTATCGGTCCTGTCCACCGCGATAAGGTGACTGGGCATAAATAACCGAAGCCCCGAGAGATAAGGGTTCTGCATGAGTGCTGAACGCCGCAAAATAACAAGGAACAACACAAGCAAGCGCTTTAAGTTTGAATTGGTTCACAATTTAATCAGTCCATTAATATAACAATCACACGCAGAGTCTAACTAAAATTTCGCGCTGGGTTAACGTTAAATCAGGGATGTTTATCACCCATGCGGAATAGTCTGAAGCAGGTTGCAGTGGTAGACATGCAAACGGAATGCCTTAGTGCTTATGAGACTTTGTTATTGATATATCGCTAAATAAGGAGAAAAGTGGCTGCAGATTTTCTGAATGCCTTCTACAGTTAAAAGTAAGCCGAGACTTTTTGTACGAGCAGAGTAACCATAAGAATTGTGTATCCCGATAAAAAAACGTCAGGTTGGCATAAGGGTTGCTGTACTCAATAAAGAATATCTTCCGGGAGCTGCAAACGTATCTAATTTCGCTCCTTTACCTGTGCTAAAAACGAAAGGACGGGCATCGCTATGAATATATTCGATCACTATCGTCAGCGTTATGAAGCTGCCAAGGACGAAGAGTTCACACTGCAGGAATTTCTCGCAATCTGTAAGCAGGATCGCAGTGCATACGCCAACGCTGCAGAGCGACTATTGATGGCTATCGGTGAGCCGGTGATGGTTGACACGGCGCAGGAGCCACGCCTTTCCAGAATCTTCTCTAACCGCGTCATGGGACGCTATCCCGCCTTCGAAGAGTTTTATGGTATGGAGGAAGCGATTGAGCAGATCGTCTCCTACCTGAAACACGCTGCGCAAGGCCTGGAAGAGAAGAAACAGATTCTCTACTTGCTGGGGCCGGTCGGTGGCGGTAAATCGTCACTTGCTGAGCGTTTGAAAGCCCTGATGCAACGCGTACCGATCTTCGTGCTGAGCGCTGATGGCGAACGCAGCCCGGTAAACGATCATCCTTTGTGCCTGTTCAACCCGCAGGAAGACGCCAATATTCTTGAGAAAGAGTATGGCGTGCCGCGGCGTTACCTGGGCACCATCATGTCGCCGTGGGCAGCAAAACGCCTGCATGACTTCGGCGGCGATATTACCCGCTTTAAAGTGGTTAAAGTCTGGCCTTCTATCCTGGAGCAAGTGGCCATCGCCAAAACCGAACCGGGTGATGAGAACAACCAAGATATCTCTGCATTGGTCGGTAAGGTGGATATCCGCAAACTGGAAAACCACGCGCAGAATGATCCCGACGCTTACGGTTACTCGGGCGCACTCTGCCGTGCGAACCAGGGCATCATGGAATTCGTCGAGATGTTTAAGGCACCGATTAAAGTGCTGCATCCATTGCTGACCGCCACTCAGGAAGGTAACTACAACGGTACTGAAGGGATCTCTGCCCTGCCGTTTAACGGCATCATTCTGGCGCACTCCAACGAGTCAGAATGGGTGACTTTCCGTAACAATAAGAACAACGAAGCGTTCCTGGACCGTGTTTACATCGTCAAAGTGCCTTACTGCCTGCGAGTGTCGGAAGAGATCAAAATCTACGACAAACTGCTTAATCACAGTGAGCTGACGACGGCGCCATGTGCACCAGGCACGCTGGAGACCTTAGCGCGCTTCTCTATCCTGTCGCGTTTGAAAGAGCCGGAAAACTCCAGCATCTATTCAAAAATGCGCGTCTATGATGGTGAAAGCCTGAAAGATACCGATCCAAAAGCGAAATCATGGCAGGAGTATCATGACTACGCTGGCGTGGATGAGGGCATGAACGGCCTTTCGACCCGCTTCGCGTTCAAGATTCTGTCGCGCGTGTTCAACTTTGACCATGCCGAAGTGGCGGCCAACCCGGTACATCTGTTCTACGTGCTGGAGCAACAAATCGAGCGCGAGCAGTTCCCGCAGGATCTGGCAGAGAAATACCTTGAGCACCTGAAAGGTTATCTGATCCCGAAATACGCGGAGTTTATCGGCAAAGAGATTCAGACCGCCTATCTGGAGTCTTATTCAGAATACGGCCAGAACATCTTCGACCGCTACGTAACCTACGCTGACTTCTGGATTCAGGATCAGGAATACCGTGATCCCGATACCGGACAGTTGTTTGATCGTGAATCACTGAACGCCGAGCTGGAAAAAATCGAGAAACCTGCCGGGATCAGTAACCCGAAAGATTTCCGTAACGAGATCGTCAACTTTGTGCTGCGTGCCCGGGCGCAAAATAGTGGACGTAATCCCAACTGGACCAGCTACGAAAAACTGCGCACGGTTATTGAGAAGAAAATGTTCTCCAATACCGAAGAGTTGCTGCCGGTGATTTCGTTTAATACCAAGACCTCAACGGACGAACAGAAAAAACACGATGATTTTGTCGATCGCATGATGGAGAAAGGCTATACCCGCAAGCAGGTGCGCCTGTTGTGCGAATGGTATCTGCGCGTGCGTAAATCGTCTTAATCGTTACCTGTAAGCTACGCGGCGCCGCGACGCCGCGACAGGAGGCCGGAGTGGTTCCGGCCTGGCTTGCACTGTAGTTTGGGGGATATGTATGGCCTATTTTATCGATCGGCGTCTGAACGGTAAAAACAAGAGCGCGGTCAATCGGCAGCGTTTCCTGCGCCGTTACAAGTCGCAAATCAAGCAGTCGATCTCCGAGGCCATCAACAAGCGGTCGGTCACCGACGTGGAGAGCGGCGAATCTGTCTCGATTCCTATCGATGACATCAATGAGCCCATTTTCCATCAGGGACGCGGCGGCAGTCGCCATCGCGTGCATCCGGGGAACGATCATTTCGTCCAGAACGACCGCATTGAGCGCCCACAAGGGGGCGGTGGTGGCGGTGGCAGCGGTCAGGGCAACGCCAGTCAGGACGGTGAAGGTCAGGATGAGTTTGTCTTCCAGATATCGAAAGATGAATATCTTGATTTGCTGTTTGAAGATCTTGCCCTGCCAAATCTGCGTAAAAATCAGCATCGACAATTGAACGAATATAAAACGCACCGCGCGGGCTTTACCTCAAATGGGGTACCGGCCAACATCAGTGTGGTGCGTTCGCTACAAAATTCACTGGCGCGTCGTACTGCCATGACCGCCGGTAAACGCCGTATGCTGCACGAACTGGAAGCCACGCTGACGGAAGTGGAGAACAGTGAACCGGCTCAGTTGCTGGAAGAGGAGCGGCTGCGCAAAGAGATTGCCGAACTGCGGGCACGCATTGAACGCGTACCCTTTATTGATACCTTCGACTTACGCTACAAAAACTTTGAGAAGCGCCCTGAGCCTTCCAGCCAGGCGGTGATGTTCTGCCTGATGGATGTGTCCGGTTCCATGGATCAAGCCACGAAAGACATGGCGAAGCGTTTTTATATTCTGCTCTATCTGTTCCTGAGCCGGACCTATAAAAATGTGGAGGTGGTGTATATCCGTCACCATACGCAGGCGAAAGAAGTCGATGAGCAGGAGTTCTTCTACTCGCAGGAAACCGGCGGCACCATTGTCTCTAGCGCATTGAAGTTAATGGATGAAGTGGTTAAAGAGCGCTATGACCCTGCGCAGTGGAATATATATGCGGCACAGGCCTCTGATGGTGACAACTGGGCGGATGACTCTCCGTTATGTCATGAGATTCTGGCCAAACATATTTTGCCGGTTGTACGTTATTACAGCTACATCGAAATCACGCGCCGTGCGCACCAGACGCTGTGGCGTGAGTATGAACATCTGCAGGCCATGTTTGATAACTTCGCGATTCAGCACATCCGCGAGCCAGAAGACATTTACCCAGTATTTAGAGAACTTTTCCACAAACAGGTGGCAGAAGCCTGAACATCAAGCCGGTCATTGACCGGCTTTTTCTTTTCCGCGCCACCGCTCATTCGCCTGAAATCCCCGCTGATTTTTCACACAATTTTAACGATCTATGGGATAGCGCTCCGCAGATTGAAAAAATATGCAATTAAGCGCTGACAAGCTATTGATAAGGCATTATCTTTTCACCTTGTCTGTGTGAATTCCCCGCAGTTTGTCATTTTCGCTCGTACCGCAGGAGAACGCCGTTGAATGCCAGCATGATTTACAGTTTGTTTATTATTGGTTCCGTGCTGGTCGCAGCAAGTATTCTTCTGAGTTCATTCTCGTCACGGCTTGGCATCCCTATTCTGGTAATCTTCCTTGCGTTAGGCATGTTGACCGGCGTTGATGGGATTGGCGGCATCGCTTTTGACAACTACCCGGTGGCGTATCTGGTTTCTAACCTCGCGCTGGCGATTATTTTGCTGGATGGCGGCATGCGCACCAAAGCCAGCTCATTCAAGGTGGCACTGGGGCCCGCATTATCACTCGCCACGGTCGGTGTGATGATAACCGCCGGTTTGACCGGTTTGGCTGCAGCCTGGCTCTTTAAACTCGATTTGATGCAAGGTTTCCTGATTGGCGCGATTATCGGTTCCACCGATGCCGCCGCCGTCTTCTCGCTGCTGGGGGATAAAGGGCTTAACGAACGTGTCAGCTCCACGCTGGAAATTGAATCCGGCAGTAACGATCCCATGGCGGTATTCCTGACCATCACGCTGATTGACATGATCCAGCAAGGCCAGTCAGGCTTAAGCTGGATGTTTGTGGTACATCTGGTGCAACAGTTCGGTCTCGGTATTGTACTGGGGCTGGGCGGCGGCTGGGCACTACAGCAACTGATTAACCGTATCAATCTGGCGCAAGGTCTCTATCCCCTGCTGGCGTTAAGTGGCGGCATCATTGTGTTTGCACTGACCACGGTGATGGAAGGCAGCGGTATTCTGGCGGTTTACCTGTGTGGCTATCTGCTGGGTAACAGCCCGATCCGCAACCGTCACGGTATTCTGCAAACCTTCGATGGTATGGCGTGGTTGAGTCAGATCGGCATGTTTATCGTGCTCGGCTTACTGGTGACGCCATCTGATTTGTGGCATATCGCCGTTCCTGCCATGATTTTATCTCTCTGGCTGATTTTGGTGGCGCGTCCGCTTTCAATTCTGGTGGGCCTGTTGCCATTTAAAGGTTTTACCGGCCGCGAACGCATCTTTATCAGTTGGGTTGGCCTGCGTGGCGCAGTACCCATTATCCTCGCGGTGTTCCCGATGATGGCCGGGCTGGAAAACGCCAAGCTCTACTTCAACATCGCCTTCTTCGTGGTTCTCGTGTCGTTGATGCTCCAGGGCACCTCACTGGGCTATGCGGCCAAACGCGCCAAAGTTGTGGTTCCCCCTACTGCATCACCTATCAGCCGCGTCGGACTGGACATCCACCCTGAAAACCCCTGGGAGCAGTTTGTTTACCAACTTAGTGCTGATAAATGGTGTATTGGAGCCGCGCTGCGTGATTTGCAGATGCCACGCGAAACGCGCATCGCGGCCCTGTTCCGCGATA
>NZ_CAJCKS010000097.1:0-18755 GCF_903970985.1 Pantoea sp. ME81
TTGACGTGGCAGGCATTAACGATATTCCTAAGTTCCTTGGCGGTGCACAATCAATCGCGAATGGCACGGGTATCCCGGGCATCACCGGTCGCTATCAGGCGGGCTTCTTCCCGATCATGATGTTTGGCTTGCCGGGTGCAGCATTGGCTATCTTCCACTGCGCACGTCCAGAAAACCGCGCGAAAGTCGGCGGTATCATGCTGGCTGCGGCCTTCGCGGCCTTCTTCACGGGGATCACTGAACCGCTGGAATTCTCCTTCATGTTCGTGGCACCGGTGTTGTATGTGATCCATGCCGTATTGACCGGTATCTCGGTATTTATTGCTGCGAGCATGCACTGGATTGCAGGCTTCGGCTTCAGTGCCGGTTTGGTGGATATGGTGCTGTCAACGCGTAACCCGCTGGCGGTGAATTGGTGGATGCTGATTCCACAAGGTCTGGTGTTCTTCGCCATCTACTATGTGGTATTCCGTTTCACTATTCAGAAATTCAATCTGATGACGCCGGGTCGTGAATTGTCTGCGGGCGATGAAACTGACGGCTACGACGTCAACGTTGATCACAGCGGTAACGGTGAAAGCCAGACCGAATCACTGGCACGTCGTTACATTGCCGCCATCGGCGGTTCAGACAACCTGACCAACATCGATGCCTGCATTACTCGTCTGCGTCTGAACGTCAAAGACTCAGCCCAGGTGAATGAAGGCGTGGCGAAACGTTTGGGTGCGTCTGGTGTGATTCGTTTGAACAAGCAGAGCGTGCAGGTGATTGTCGGCACGCAGGCTGAAAGCATCGCCTCCGCAATGAAAACGGTATTGAGCAAAGGCCCGGTTGCTGCGGCTTCCGCTCCTGCAGCAGCAGCGCCTGTTGCGGCAAAACCTCAAGCCGTGCTGAACACCGAAAAAGCCGTGATTGCTACGCTGGTGGCACCGGTGACCGGTGAGATTGTCGCGCTCGACGCGGTGCCGGATGAGGCGTTCGCCAGCAAAGCGGTGGGCGATGGTCTGGCAATCAAGCCAACCGACAAAACGGTGGTGGCTCCGATCGCCGGTACCGTGGTGAAAATCTTCAACACCAACCATGCGTTCTGTCTGGAAGCCGCTAACGGCGTTGAGATCGTGGTGCACATGGGCCTGGACACCGTGGCGCTGGAAGGAAAAGGCTTCACCCGTCTGGTAGAAGAGGGAGCAACCGTCACTGCCGGTCAGCCGATTCTGGAGATGGATCTGGACTTCCTCAACGCCAACGCGCGCTCAATGATTAGCCCGGTGGTGGTCAGCAACAGCGATGATTTCGCCGGACTGAATCTGCTGGCCAGCGGTTCAGTGGTTGCAGGTGTGACACCGTTGTATGAAGTGAAAAACTAAGTCCTTGTGATTTAGCCAGAAGGCAGGAAGCAATTCCTGCCTTTTTTGTTTTAAAACGACCAACAAACGGTTGTTTCCCTCCTGCGCTTTGTGGATCATACTCCGTTACTTCGTGGTACAAATCACCCGCTATTGTTTTGAGGATTTTGAGATGAGTGAGGCTGAAGCCCGCCCAACGAACTTTATTCGTCAGATCATCGACGAAGACTTGGCGAGCGGTAAGCACAGCAGTGTGCATACCCGTTTCCCGCCTGAGCCCAATGGTTATCTGCATATTGGCCATGCGAAATCTATCTGCCTGAACTTTGGTATCGCCCAAGATTATCAAGGACAGTGCAACCTGCGTTTTGACGATACTAACCCGGTGAAAGAAGACCTGGAGTTCGTTGAATCCATCAAGCGTGACGTGCAATGGCTGGGCTTTGAGTGGAGCGGCAACATTCGTTACTCCTCAGACTATTTCGACCAACTGTTTAACTACGCCGTTGAGCTGATCAATAAAGGTCTGGCTTACGTTGATGAGTTGTCTGCGGAAGAGATCCGTGAATATCGCGGCACCCTGACTGCGCCGGGTAAAAACAGCCCGTACCGCGACCGCAGCGTGGAAGAGAACCTTGCGCTGTTCCAGAAAATGCGTGATGGCGGTTTCGAGGAAGGTAAAGCTTGTCTGCGTGCCAAAATCGACATGGCATCGAGCTTCATTGTGATGCGCGATCCGGTGCTGTACCGCATTAAGTTTGCCGATCACCATCAGACCGGCAGCAAGTGGTGCATCTACCCGATGTACGACTTCACACACTGCATTTCGGATGCGATCGAAGGTATTACGCACTCATTGTGTACGCTGGAGTTCCAGGACAACCGTCGCCTTTACGATTGGGTGCTGGACAACATCACCATTCCGCAGCATCCGCGCCAGTACGAATTCTCGCGGCTGAATCTGGAATACGCGGTGATGTCGAAGCGCAAGCTGACGCAGTTGGTCACCGAGAAAGTGGTGGAAGGCTGGGATGATCCCCGCATGCTGACCGTTTCAGGTCTGCGCCGTCGTGGTTACAGCGCGGCCTCGATTCGTGAATTCTGCCGCCGCATCGGCGTGACTAAACAGGACAATATCGTTGAGATGGCGTCGCTGGAATCCTGTATTCGTGACGATCTCAATGAGAACGCACCACGCGCGATGGCGGTACTTGACCCGTTGAAAGTGGTGATCGAAAACCTGCCCGCCGGCCACGAAGAAACGCTGACCATGCCTAATCATCCAAACAAGCCGGAGATGGGCACGCGTGAAGTGTCGTTCAGCCGTGAAGTGTGGATCGATCGCGCTGACTTCCGTGAAGAAGCCAACAAACAGTACAAACGTTTGGTTCTGGGCAAAGAAGTGCGTCTGCGCAATGCTTATGTGATTCGTGCTGAGCGTGTGGCGAAAGACGAAGAGGGTAACATTACCTGCATCTATGCCACTTGTGATGTTGACACCCTGAGCAAGGATCCGGCGGATGGTCGCAAAGTGAAAGGTGTGATCCACTGGGTTTCCGCCATTCATGGACTGCCAGCTGAGTTCCGTCTTTACGACCGTCTGTTCAGCGTGCCAAACCCCGCGGCGGCTGAGGATTTCCTCACCACCATTAACCCGAACTCGCTGGAGATCAAACAGGGCTTCGTGGAGTCTGGTTTGCGTGAAGCGGCCACTACCGCAGCTTATCAGTTTGAACGTGAAGGTTATTTCTGTGCCGATAGCGTCTACTCACAGCCGGGTAAATTGGTGTTTAACCGCACGGTTGGACTGCGCGATACCTTCGCGAAGATTGGCGAGTAATATCTTTCGTCGATAGCACAATATGATCATGAAAGGGCGAGCAATCGCCCTTTTTTATTGCCTGTAATTCGCCACGGGCAATCAATTATGCTGAAGGCGGCAAGCTGAGCTTGTTGTCTATTTTGCGACAATTCTGACTTTAGCAAAATTAACCCATTTGCGAGTGTGAAAAATTGTATTTCAGGTAGGCTATGCGCTCTAAATAGAGCTCTGCGGGTTATCAAAGGAAAAAAAATGACAAGTCTCGCCCTGGAAGCTAAGCATAGTGTGGTGGTATTACATCAGCTTATTGAACGTGTTTTTAACCAGGTAGAAGGCAGTGATGACAGCATGGAACTGCTTTTGTCACACTTTCACCCGGATTTCAAAATGGTGACGCCGCTGGGTAAGCAGCTGGATCTGAATGAGACCGAAGTGCTGTTTCGCAAACTGCACGGTCAGCGGGAAGGGCTGCGCATTGCCACCAGTGAGCATGCCATCATTTCTCAACAGAGCCAGGAAGTGACGATTCAGTATCGTGAACTGCAGATGTTGAACGGCACCCATCAAACGCGCATCTCTTTGGCTGTGCTGGATTGCAGCACCACCATTCCTCGCTGGCGCTACCTCCACGAGACCTTTATCGCTTGATAACAGGCATAAAAAAACCGGTGACCAGCACCGGTTTTTTTATATTGCATAGCACACTCAATTACTTATCGTGGAGCGTCTCGTCTTCGCGGCAGTCTCCCAGTGCACAGTGGCCGTACAAGTACAGGCTGTGGTTACTGAGTTTAATGCCATGGCGAGTGGCAATCTCACGCTGACGCGTTTCGATTGATTCATCGCTGAATTCGATCACTTTGCCACAATCCAGGCAGATCAAGTGGTCATGGTGATGCTGCTGAGTCAGTTCGAATACGGATTTGCCGCCTTCGAAGTTATGACGGGTGACGATACCCGCGTCATCAAACTGGTTAAGAACGCGATATACCGTTGCCAGGCCAATCTCTTCGCCCATATCGATCAGGCGCTTATACAAATCTTCCGCACTGACGTGATGGGACTCGGGGCCCGGTCCCTGAAGCACTTCCAAAATTTTCAATCTTGGCAGAGTGACTTTCAGGCCAGCCTTCTTCAATGCGGAGTTGTTGTCAGTCATTCGGATATTGTCCTGTTACTTTGCATGTCACTTACGGCGCAGGGGCCTTGAATGTTTAGGTCACACGTATTCTCATTTGCGTCTCATTATAGAACTCAAGCAGTGAAATGAAAACCGGGGTATCGCGCAAATCAACAAAAGTCGTAAGGATAAACATCGCCTACGTCAGCGCGGAACGGTGTGGTTTGGGTTTCCATTTCACTCAGCCTCAGTCAACAATCAGAGGAATAAGCGGATGACCATTGCGGGTATTCTACAGATTTGCGGGGAAAAGTTAAAAAACCGTAGCTATTATTTTTATAGGAAATTCCTTTGTCCCAATGTGAGCCAGCGCTCACATTGGGGAGGCGAGACATCAGGCTTCGATGATCTCTTTTAACTGCAGCTCATCAAAAATCTGTTTCACCCAGGCATCAACACGTTCGTTGGTCAGCTCAGGTTGACGGTCTTCGTCAATTGCCAGGCCGAGGAAGTGTTTGTCATCGGCCAGACCTTTTGAGGCTTCAAAATGATAGCCCTCAGTCGGCCAGTGGCCCACAATCACCGCGCCATTTGGCTCAATGATGTCGCGAATCGTGCCCATCGCATCACAGAAATATTCTGCGTAGTCTTCCTGGTCGCCACAACCAAACAGCGCCACCAGTTTGCCATTAAAGTCGATCTCTTCCAGCGTAGGGAAGAAGTCATCCCAGTCACACTGTGCTTCGCCGTAATACCAGGTAGGAATGCCCAGCAGCAGGATGTCGAACGCTGCGAGATCTTCTTTGGTGCTCTTAGCAATGTCATGCACTTCGGCGACATCTTTACCCAGTTGTTTCTGGATCATTTTTGCAATGTTTTCAGTGTTGCCGGTATCGCTGCCGAAGAAAATGCCTACGATTGCCATGGGTTAAGTAACCTCTTAAAGCCTGATTGTGAAAGTAAGTCAATTGACTGCACATGTTAGCGAATGATAGCAGACCGTTGAAAAGGGCGGAACGAGTAAAGCCTGAACTTTGTGTTCCTGCGTGCGGTCAGCGCGCTAAGACAGTTTGAGTTGCGCCAGCAGCATTTGTTCAATCAATTCGCTGCGGCTGATATTTTGTTGCTCGGCCAGCGTGTTCAAAGCGTCTACCGCCTCGCTGGACATTTTCAGCTCAACACGACGCAGCCCTCGCACTTTATCGCGCTTGAGCTGGTTACGTTTGTTGATACGCAACTGTTCGTCACGTGTCAGCAGGCTGGTTTTGGGTCGACCAGGACGCCGCTCGTCTGCAAAAAGATCAAGCGTGGTACGGTCAGTCTGTTCTTTTGCCATGATTTGTGAAACTGAGTGGGCGCGAACGGCGGAAAGGCGCTGCGCGATTTATACATTATCGGCCCGACCGCGGCGAAAAAATCATCCGCGGCAAATTTTTAGCGCGACATCATACTCCAGCGCCATCCGCGACGCCAACCCTAAACCGCATACGGCAAGCTTTTGCTTTTACAGGTTAAAAAAACGACGAACTGCGCGCAAAACCGCATCAGGTTTTTCGGCATGGACCCAATGACCGGCCCCGCTAATCACGTGTGCGTGTGCCTGCGGGAACTGACGCAGCAGTGCATCGCGGTGCTGATTGTCGAGGTAAGGAGAATCGCCACCGCGAATAAACAATGCGGGATGTGGCCAGGCGGGAACTTCTTCCCAGCCAGAAATCGTGGTGTAGTTGTCCCACAACACCGGCACGTTAAAGCGCCATTCGCCCTCGACAAAGGACTTGAGGATAAACTGAATCACCCCCTCTTCGGCGACATGTTGGCGCATCACCTCGGCCGCTTCACTGCGACGCGTCACACCCGCGGCGGTGACGGCGCGAATACCGGCAAAGATTTCATCGTGGCGGCGGGTTTGGTAATCCACGGGCGCGATATCGATCAGCACCATCTTCTCAATACGTTCGGGGGCCACGGCACTCAGTGCCATGGCGATCTTACCGCCCATCGAGTGGCCTATCACGCCAGCGCGTTCAATCTGGTGTGCATCCAGCGTCTCCACGATATCTTGCGCCATGGCGTGATAATTCATCACCTCACTGCGCTCAGATAAACCATGGTTGCGTACGTCCACTTGTAACGTGGGGCGAGCATCCCGTACGCCGCGTGCCAGCACGCCAAGGTTATCCAGGCTGCCAAACAGGCCATGAATTAACAGAATCGGGGACGCTTCAGGGGGAGATTGTTCAGTTTGCAGACGGGCGTTCAAAATCATGGCTAAAGTTCTTACGGTTGTGACCTTGGCTTAGGGTATCATGGATTCACCTGTCCAGGAGCCAGCCGGCCAGGCATTAGGGCATATTCCGACTTTTGCCCTGAAACGACGCCAGCGCTATCGGCTGCCACGGATTTAACTTTATAATCCTTATGTTAGAGCCCGCTCACGTTTTGCACAGCTCGATTTTGCTAAGGCCGTTGCAATAAAGCGTGGTTCTGTCATTTGCCAGAATTGTACGGAATAAGATGAAAACGATTGAAGTTGACGAAGAACTCTACCGTTATATTGCCAGCCACACGCAGCACATTGGTGAAAGCGCCTCGGATATTTTGCGCCGCATGCTGAAGTTTACCGCGGGCCAGACCGCACCGACTGCACCTGTCGCTGCGGCTTCGGCTTCGGTCAAGGAAGCGCAGCCAGTGCGCAGCGAAGCGCGTCCTCAGGATCGCGTACGCGCCGTGCGTGAACTGCTGCTCTCTGATCAGTATGCTGAGCAGAATAAGGCGGTTAATCGCTTTATGCTGGTACTGTCAACGCTCTATCGTCTTGATCCAGCAGCCTTTGCTGATGCGACTGCCTCGCTGCAGGGCCGCACTCGCGTCTATTTTGCGGGTGACGAGCATACGCTGCTGCAAAATGGCACCCATACTAAGCCGAAGCACGTTCCTGGCACACCGTACTGGGTGATCACCAATACCAATACAGGCCGCAAATGCAGCATGGTGGAACACATCATGCTGGCGATGCAGTTCCCTCAGGAACTGACAGAGAAAGTTCGCGGCACCATTTAAACTGAAGCGTCAGGGAGAAGCGCCAATGGCCAATCACCCCCGTGCCGGGCAGCCTGCCCAGCAGAGCGATTTGATTAACGTTGCACAATTAACCTCGCAGTATTACGTCCTGAAGCCCGATGCGGCTAACCCGGACCATGCGGTGAAATTTGGCACTTCTGGCCACCGCGGCAGCGCGGGACGCCAAAGCTTCAATGAAGTGCACATTCTGGCGATTGCGCAAGCCATCGCAGAAGAGCGCAAAAAGAATGGCATCACCGGTCCGTGCTACGTGGGTAAAGATACTCACGCACTGTCTGAGCCGGCGATTCTGTCGGTGCTGGAAGTGCTGGCGGCGAACGGTGTGGATGTGATCGTGCAGCAGGATAATGGCTACACGCCAACGCCGGCGATCTCCAACGCCATTCTGGAACACAACAAACGCGGTGGCGCGCAGGCGGACGGTATCGTCATCACGCCTTCACACAACCCGCCAGAAGATGGTGGCATCAAGTACAACCCGCCAAACGGCGGTCCGGCTGATACCAATGTCACCAAGGTGGTGGAAGATCGCGCTAACCAGCTGATCAAAGGCGAACTGAAAGACGTGAAACGTCTGCCGCTGGATCAGGCCTGGGCAAGCGGCCATATCGTTGAGCAGGATCTGATTCAGCCCTATGTTGAAGGTCTGGCTGAAGTCATTGACTTCCCGGCAATCCAGAAAGCGGGCCTGAAAATCGGCGTTGATCCATTAGGTGGCTCCGGTATCGCTTACTGGCAGCGTATTGCTGAGCACTATAAGTTGGATCTGACCATTGTTAATGATGCGGTCGATCAGACTTTCCGCTTCATGCATCTGGATAAAGATGGCGTGGTGCGTATGGACTGTTCGTCTGAGTGCGCGATGGCGGGTCTGCTGGCGTACAAAGATAAGTTCGATCTGGCGTTCGGTAACGACCCGGATTACGACCGTCATGGCATCGTCACGCCTGCTGGCCTGATGAACCCGAACCACTATCTGGCCGTGGCGATTAATTACCTGTTCCAGCATCGCCCGCAGTGGGGCAAAGATGTGGCGGTGGGTAAAACCCTGGTCTCCAGCGCAATGATTGACCGTGTGGTCAATGACATTGGTCGCAAGCTGGTTGAAGTGCCAGTCGGCTTCAAATGGTTTGTTGATGGCCTGTTTGATGGCAGCTTCGGTTTCGGCGGAGAAGAGAGCGCGGGTGCTTCCTTCCTGCGCTTCGATGGCTCAGCCTGGTCAACCGATAAAGACGGTATCATCCTGTGCCTGCTGGCAGCCGAAATCACTGCGGTGACCGGCAAGAACCCGCAGCAGCACTATGACGAACTGGCAGCACGCTTCGGCGCGCCAAGCTATAACCGTCTGCAGGCGCCGGCGACCTCAGCGCAAAAAGCGGCACTGTCTAAGCTTTCGCCGGAAATGGTGAGTGCTGACACGCTGGCGGGCGATCCGATTACTGCACGTCTGACCGCAGCACCGGGCAACGGCGCGTCAATCGGTGGTCTGAAAGTGATGACCGAAAACGGTTGGTTTGCTGCGCGTCCGTCAGGCACGGAAGACGCTTACAAAATCTACTGTGAAAGCTTCCTTGGCGCTGAGCATCGCCAGCAGATCGAGAAAGAAGCCGTAGAGATTGTCAGCGAAGTGCTGAAAAACGCGTAATTAAACGTCGAGGCGCGCTATGTGCGCCTTTTCACGCGTTTTCCATGGAACGACCCACGTGACAACATGGGTCGTTTTTTTATGGCATAAACCGATAGCCGATAGCGGTTTCGGTCAGCAGATGGCTGGGTTGGGTGGGATTGCTTTCCAGCTTCTGACGAAGATGTCCCATATAAATGCGCAGATAGTGGCTGTGCTCCACCGCATTCGGCCCCCACACCTGATTCAGCAACTGACGCTGCGTCAGCACTTTTCCGGCATTGTTCAGCAACAAACTCAGCAGGCGAAACTCGGTGGGCGTCAGGTGAATTTCCTGTTCGTTACGCAGCACGCGGCGCGCAGCCAGATCGACACTCACTTCCCCAAATTTCACGATCGGCTCAGGCTGGCTGCTTTGATGGCGACGTAACGCCACGCGCACGCGGGCCAGTAACTCGCCGATACCAAACGGCTTAGTCAGATAATCATCTGCACCGGCATCCAGTGCATCGATTTTGTCCTGCTCATCACTGCGCGCAGATAGCACAATCACCGGCATGCTGCTCCACTGGCGCACTTCACGGATAAAGTCGTTGCCGTCACCATCCGGCAGCCCAAGATCGAGGATCACTAAATCCGGCTTTCGTGTCGCTGCTTCAATCAGCCCGCGCTGTAATTGCTCCGCTTCCACAATTTTCAGACCTTCGCTTTCCAGCGCCAGGCGCACGAAACGGCGAATCTCTTTTTCATCTTCAACAATCAAGATGGTCGTCACGCTGACTCCTGCCACAGGTAAAGTTAACACGGCACTTTATCAAGAATTGGTCACCGCGTCCGTCATGATGTTTGTAACCTTGCGAGATCTCTACGTTTACAATTATGTAACTTACTTTCAGCTGAAGCCGTAAAGCACAAAAAAAGACCAAAATTAGTGGTCGGATGAGTAGTAAAATTACACAATCAGGCGTAATATCTGAAGCAGATCACATTTCAACGCGAAAATTACCCCAGGAGGCAATCATGTATCAGGCATATCCACTCTATAAAATCGTGTTGCGCCGTGCGCTGGCGGTATTGGTCGGCATACTTGCCTTACCCGTCATGCTGTTCCGCCAGGATCGTGCCCGTTTCTATAGCTATCTGCACCGCGTCTGGTGTAAGACCAGCACCAAGCCAGTCTGGCTGGCGCAGACAGAAGCGATAGGCAGCATCCACTGGTAAGCGTTTCAACGACTCCTTTAGAACCCGGCAGCTTCAATCAAGCGCCGGGTTTTTTTATTCTAAACTTTGTCTGTATTCCCCGGTTACCCGCTGTTTTCCCTCGCCGTTTCAGCTACACTTAAACCTCTACAAGAATTTGGAGGTTGTACAAGTATGAGCGAAAAAATTCCTGTCGGTATCAGCGCTTGCCTGCTCGGGGATAAGGTCCGTTTTGACGGTGGCCACAAGCGTTTCGCTTTTGCAACTGAAGAACTAACGCCCTTTATCCGCTTTGAACCGGTGTGTCCGGAAATGGCAATTGGCTTGCCCACGCCGCGTCCCGCACTGCGTCTGGTCAAAGAGTCGGATGATCAAATCCATCTTTGTTTCAGTAAAGATGGCGGGCAAGAGGTGACCGATGAGATGGAGCGCTGGTCGGCCGATCGCGTGAAATCCCTGCATCACCTTTGCGGCTATATTCTCTGCGCAAAATCACCCAGCTGCGGTCTTGAGCGCGTGCGAGTCTATCAGCCCGATACCAATGACAATCGCAAAGCGGGCACCGGCGTATTCACTGCCTTTCTGCAAAAAGAGATGCCATGGCTGCCTTTAGAGGAAGATGGCCGTTTGCATGATGATGCTATCCGCGAAAACTTTATGGGCCGCGTGTATGCGCTGCATGAGTTCAATGAAATGTGGCGCAGCGGTTTAACCCGCCACAAGCTGATCGCCTTCCACAGTCGATACAAGTTGCTGCTGCTGTCTCATGCGCAGGATGAGTATCGCGAGATGGGACGCTTTGTGGCCGCGATGGAGCAGTGGGATTCATTGGATGATTACGCCTATGAATACCGGATTCGCCTGATGCATTTGATGTCCCACCAGGCTTCGCGTCGTAATCACACCAATGTGCTGATGCATGTACAGGGCTACTTCCGCCCGCAGTTGTCCTCACCACAGCGCCAGGAACTGGCGCAGCTAATCGATCGTTATCGCACTGGCGTCCAGCCACTGTTGGTTCCCATCACCATGCTGAAACATTACATGGCAGAGTACCCGCATCCGTGGCTGGCGCAGCAACGTTACTTTGATCCTTACCCGGAAGCGCTGCGTCTGCGCTACGGACAATAATCCCGGAGCATTATGACCACCCACTTAGTCTGGTTGCGTAACGATCTGCGCATCAATGACAACACTGCGCTGGCTGCTGCCTGCCGCGACAGCCATGCCAGGGTGCTGGCGCTGTTTGTTGCCACGCCCAAACAGTGGCAGCAACATCATATGGCACCGAGGCAGGCGGCTTTTATTCATCAGAATCTGTGTGCGTTGCAAGATTCACTGGCCGAGCGCGGTATTCCGTTGCATTACCATCAGTGCGATGACTTTGCTGCTTCTGTGGATTACCTGAGTGCGTTTTGCGACCAGCATCAGGTGGATGAGTTGTATTACAACTATCAGTATGAAATTAATGAGCGCGAACGTGATGCGACCGCCGAAAAGCGTCTCGATGCCCAGGGCGTAATTTGTCAGGGCTTTGATGACAGCCTGTTATTGCCGCCTGGCAGCGTGCAGACCGGCAATCACACCATGTTTAAAGTCTTCACACCGTTCAGCCGCGCCTTTGTCCGTCGACTGCATCAGGGGTTACCGGAGTGTCATCATGCACCGAAAGCGCGCCGTGATGCGCCGATCAGTGCGGGTAAGAAAATCCCTGCTTTTGATTATCCGCAGGAAGATTTCGATGCATCGCTGTTTCCCGCTGGGGAAGAGGCAGCGCTGAAGCAATTGCGCCATTTCGGCAAACAATCGGTGCAGCACTATCCCGACGTGCGCGATTTACCGGCACTAGATGGCACCAGCCGCTTATCGCCTTATCTGGCGATTGGGGTGCTGTCTCCGCGCCAATGTTTGCATCGTATTCTGAAAGAACACCCAGATGCACTGAACGAGGGTAAAGCCTTTACCTGGCTGAATGAACTGATCTGGCGCGAGTTTTACCGTCATCTGATGGTGGCCTTTCCGGCGTTGTGTAAGCACCAGCCGTTTGTGGAGTGGACGCATAACGTACAGTGGCAGAAAAACGAGGCGCATCTCACTGCGTGGCAGCAGGGCAAAACGGGATATCCCATCGTCGATGCGGCAATGCGCCAACTCAACACACTGGGCTGGATGCACAATCGCCTGCGCATGATTGTTGCCAGCTTTCTGGTAAAAGACCTGCTGATCGACTGGCATGACGGTGAGCGCTACTTCATGCAGCAACTGATTGATGGCGATCTGGCGGCCAACAACGGTGGCTGGCAGTGGGCGGCCTCAACGGGCACCGACGCGGCACCGTACTTTCGCATATTCAATCCTACGACTCAGGGGGAACGCTTTGACGAGAAAGGCGAATTTATCCGCCAGTGGCTACCGGAATTGAAAGATGTGCCGGAGAGTGACATTCATCAGCCGCAGGTGTGGGCGAAGAAAAACAATAAGAAACTCGATTATCCCGCGCCAATCGTGGAACATAAGGACGCACGTAAAAAGACACTAGACGCCTTTGAGCGCGCGCGCAGCGCGGCCTGAGGCGGTCAGGGAGCCCTACTAAATGAATCATGTCGAGTTAGAACATATTGTTAATCAGCAGCTGAACACCAGCGCCTTCAGTGACTATGCGCCCAATGGTTTGCAGGTGGAAGGTCGCGCGGAAGTGAAAACTGTCATCACGGGCGTGACCGCCTGTCAGGCGCTGCTGGATGAAGCGGTCAAGCGCAATGCTGACGCTGTTCTGGTCCATCATGGGTATTTCTGGAAAAGCGAATCGCCGCTGATTAAAGGAATGAAACGCCAGCGTCTGCATACGCTGCTGGTCAATGATATCAACCTGTATGGCTGGCACCTGCCGCTCGATGCCCATCCGCAGCTCGGCAACAATGCACAGCTGGCAAAGTTGTTTGGTATTGAAGTGAAAGGGGAAATTCAGCCGCTGGTGCCGTGGGGCGAATTGACTGAACCGTTGAGCGGTGAAGCGCTGGCGGCGAAAATCGCCGAACGTTTAGGTCGTAAACCGTTGCACTGTGGTGATAATGCCCCGGCACTGATCAAACGCGTCGCCTGGTGCAGTGGTGGCGGACAGGGCTTTATCGATAGCGCGGCTGCTTTTGGTGTAGATGCGTTTATCACGGGCGAAGTTTCTGAGCAAACCATTCACAGCGCACGTGAACAAGGCCTGCACTTTTTCGCCGCCGGGCATCATGCCACCGAGCGCGCTGGTATCAAGGCGCTGGGCGAATGGCTGGCGCAGAGCTATGGCCTCGACGTAACCTTTATTGATATCGACAATCCTGCCTGATTTCTCCTCTTCGCGTCCTTAACCCACGTTAAGGACGCAAATCTGTTGACACATCTCTGTCACTTTCGCATAACTTATTGACTTTCATTATAAGCAAAGCGATTTGTGGACATTTTTTGTCCGCGCTAATCATGACCGGGAGGTGGGTTTTGCAACGAGCACGTTGTTATCTACTGGGTGAGCGAGCGGTGGTGCTGGAGCTGGAACCCCCCGTTTCACTCGCCAGCCAGCAGCGCATCTGGGGACTGTGCCAGCGCCTGCAGCACAATGAACAGGTTCAGGAAGTGATTCCGGGGATGAATAACCTGACGCTGCTACTGCGCGATCCGCAATTGAATGCACTGGATGCCATCGAGCGTTTACAGCGCTGGTGGGAAGAGAGTGAAGAACAGATTCCTGAATCGCGCCGGGTGGAAATTCCGGTGGTGTATGGCGGTGCGGGTGGTCCCGATCTGCAAGTGGTGGCAGATGGCGCCAGCCTGTCGCCAAAACAGGTCGTCGAGCTGCACAGCAGTGTTGATTACGTGGTCTATTTCATCGGCTTCCAGCCTGGTTTTCCCTATCTCGGTGGCTTGGATGAACGTCTGCACACGCCGCGGCGTGCTGAACCGCGAGTTATCGTTCCCAGTGGATCAGTCGGCATCGGTGGCAGTCAGACCGGTATTTATCCCTTGGCCGCACCTGGCGGTTGGCAGCTAATTGGCCATACGCCCGTCAGCCTGTTTGACCCCTTACAACACCCGCCGACACTGCTGCGCCCCGGTGACAGCGTGCGCTTTGTGCCGCAACAGGAGGGCGTATGTTAAACATTCTACGCGCCGGATTGATGACCTCGATTCAGGATCAGGGCCGTACCGGCTGGCGGCAATATGGCATCAGCGTTAGCGGCGCTCTCGATCAACCTTCAATGCGCACCGCCAATATGCTGGTGGGCAACCCGGAAGAGAGTGCGGTATTAGAGATTGTGCTTGGCCAGTTTAAAGCGGAATTTAAACGTGACGGCTGGTTTGCACTCACTGGGGCAGGTTGTAATGCCGATCTCGATGGCAAACCGGTGTGGACTGGCTGGCGCTTACCGGTGAAAAAAGGCCAGGTCTTATCACTGGCGATGCCGGTGCGCGGTATGCGTAGCTATCTGGCAGTCAATGGTGGTTTCGCCATAGATGAGATGCTCGGTTCACACAGTACCGATCTCAAAGCGGCTTTTGGCGGTTTCCAGGGCCGTAAGCTGCAGGACGGCGATCAGCTGCCGTTGGGCAAACCCTCCCGCACCTTCAAAGGCAAAGCGGGCGTTCGTCAGTTGTTGTGGGGCAACCGCATTCGCGCTTTACCGGGCCCGGAGTATAACGAGTTCACGCGCGAAGCGCAGGAAGGTTTCTGGCGCAGCCCGTGGAAGCTGAGTCCGCAGAGTAATCGTATGGGTTACCGCATGCAGGGCCGCCAACTGCAGCGTAAAGCCACGCGTGATTTGTTGTCACATGGGTTAGTGCCCGGCGTGGTGCAGGTGCCGCCTAACGGCCAACCGATTGTGCTGATGGCCGATGCACAAACTACGGGCGGCTATCCGCGTATCGCCTGTGTTATCGAAGCTGACCTGTATCAACTGGCGCAGATTCGCCTCGGTGAGCCGATTCACTTTATCCATTGCACACTAGAAGAAGCGCTTCTGGCGAAACAACATCAGCAACGCTCCTTCGACCAAATAGCCTGGGGGCTTGCACATGAAGATTGATCTTAATGCTGACCTGGGTGAAGGCAGCGCCAGCGATCAGGAGCTGCTAACGCTGGTGAGTTCGGCCAATATCGCCTGTGGATTCCACGCCGGTGATGCGCAAACCATGCTGCAATCGGTGCGCTGGGCCAAAGCCTCAGGTGTGGCGATCGGCGCCCACCCGAGCTTTCCGGATCGCGAGAACTTTGGTCGCACCGCGATGCAGCTGCCGCCGGAAACGGTGTATGCGCAGATGATCTATCAGATCGGTGCATTAAAGAGCATCGCCGAAAGTGAAGGTGAGCGTTTAGTGCATGTGAAGCCGCACGGTATGCTGTACAACCAGGCCGCGGCGGATGCCACGCTCGCCGATGCGATTGCCCGCGCGGTGAAAGCGGTGGATCCCGCATTGATTCTGGTCGGTCTGGCGGGCAGTGCTTCCATCAAGGCGGCTGCGCATCATGGCTTGCGCACGCGAGAAGAGGTATTCGCCGACCGTGGCTATCTGGCAACCGGCGCACTGGTGCCGCGCAGCCAGCCAGGCGCGATGATTGAAGAAGCCGAGCAGGCGCTGGCGCAAACGCTCACTATGGTGCAGCAGCGTCAGGTGCAGAGTATCAGCGGGGAGTGGGTGAAAGTGAATGCCGAGACCGTCTGCTTACATGGTGATGGCGCACACGCGCTGCAATTTGCGCGTACGTTGCGCGCGGCTTTTGCTACCCATCAAATTACTGTGACCAGCGCATAACAAATAACAACTCGCCCGATCTGTATCGGGCTTTTTATTTCTGATGAGGGGAAAAACATGGATAACGTGGTCAATCTCTGGCCGTTACTCGGCATTGCCGCCATCGTTCTGGGATTCGTGTTGCGCTTTAACCCGGTGCTGGTGGTGATTGTTGCCGGTTTTGTTACCGGCCTGGCCGCGCATCTGCCGCTGGCCGATATTCTGGAGAAACTTGGTTCCGGCTTCCTGAACACCCGCAACCTGCCGCTGATTTTGCTGCTGCCGCTGGCCGTGATCGGTTTGCTGGAGCGCCACGGTTTGAAGGAGCGCGCACAAAGCTGGATCGCGCAGATCAAAACCGCGACGGCGGGCCGTTTGCTGATTGTCTATCTGTTCGTGCGTGAAATCACCGCAGCACTCGGTTTAACCAGCCTCGGAGGTCATCCGCAGATGGTGCGTCCACTGCTGGCACCGATGGCAGAAGGCGCCACAGAAAACCGCTATGGTGAAGTGCCCGATGAAGTGCGCCATCGCTTGCGCGCCATGTCGGCAGCCACCGATAACGTCGGGCTGTTCTTTGGTGAAGATATCTTTGTCGCATTCGGCGCGATTATCTTCATGCACAACTTTATGCAGGAGTCGGCAGGCATTAGCACCGAGCCGCTGCATATCGCTTTGTGGGGTATTCCCACCGCACTCTGTGCCTTCCTGATCCATTCGGCGCGACTGGTGCGCCTTGACCGTCAGCTGGCGCGTGAATTGGGTGCCATTAATCAGCAGGCGTTGCACGCCAAAGGCGGGAAATAATGTTTCAGCAACAATATCTGATGTGGCTGGCAGGGGGGATCCTGCTGGTGGTCGCCGTTCTCTCCTGGCGTGATGCGGCTAACCCAAGACGCTTTACCACCGGTTTATTCTGGGCGCTGTATGGCCTGATGTTCCTGATTGGTGATGGTGCTTATCAACTAATGGGGCGGTGGGCAGGCGATACCGCTGCGGGTAAACGCATGCTGCACATTGGCGTCGGCATTGCGGTGGTGTTGATGGCGTTAATTGCCGGTTTCGGCGGCGTGCGTCTCGGCAGCTATCATCAGCGCAGCGATCAGCAGAAGCGCGAAAGTGCACAGCGTCTGCGTAATAAGCTGTTTTTACCCGCGCTGGCGATTCCGGTGGTCACCGTGATTGGTGTGCTGGCGTTTAACAATATTCCGGGTTTGCAAGATGCTGTGTTTGGCCCGGGTAATCATTCAACGCTGGTGACCCTGTTCTCAATGATGGTCGGCTGCGTGCTGGGTTGGATCATCGCGCTGCAAATCACCCATGAAAAGCCGCTGCAGTCGATGCAGGAAACTCGCCGCCTGCTGGATGCGGTGGGGTGGGCATTTATTCTGCCGCAAATTCTTGCCACGCTCGGTCTGTTATTCACCAGCGCGGGCGTCGGCACTGCGATTTCACATCTGACTGAACAGTATCTGGCAGTGGACAATCGCCTGATTGCGGTTGCGGTGTATGCGATTGGCATGGCGCTGTTAACCATGGTGATGGGCAATGCGTTTGCCGCTTTCCCGATAGTGACGGCTGGCATTGGGATTCCTATTCTGGTGCTGCAACACGGCGGCAATCCGGCGGTCATGGCGGCAATTGGCATGTTCTCTGGCTATTGCGGCACCCTGATGACGCCGATGGCGGCGAACTTCAACATCGTACCCGCGCGGTTACTGGAGTTGCCGGATCGAAACGGGGTGATCAAGGCTCAGGTGCCAACCGGTGTGCTACTGTTGGTGGTAAACGTATTCCTGCTCTACTTCCTGATGTTCTTGTGAGGTCGCAATGAAAACGGTATTGATGACGGCGTTTGAGCCGTTCGGTGGCGAAACCATTAACCCTTCATGGGAAGCGGTGCGCAGTTTTGACGGTAAAGAGATTGCCGGAGCCCGTATTGTGGTGCGCCAGCTACCCGTGGTGTTTGCCACCTGCGGAAAGGTGCTAACGCAAGCGCTGGATGAGATTCAACCTGACCGAGTATTGTGCGTGGGCCAGGCCGGTGGGCGTGTTGATATCACCGTCGAACGTGTGGCGATCAACGTAGATGATGCGCGTATTCCCGACAACGATCAGCAGCAGCCGATCGACCAGCCCATCGTGATGGATGGACCTGCCGCCTATTTTTCCACTTTACCGATTAAAGCGATGGTTGCAGCACTGCGTGAAGTGGGTGTGCCGGCCTCGGTATCGCAAACGGCCGGCACATTTACCTGTAATCACGTGATGTACAGCCTGTTGCACTGGCTGAAGACCACCAACAGTCCGGCACGCGGGGGCTTTATTCATATCCCCTATATGCCGGAACAGGCGGTGAACCATCCCGGCGTCGCCAGTATGGCGACGGCCAGCGTGATCCTGGCGCTGGAAACCTCGTTGCAGGTGATGTTGAGCACTGAAAATGACATCCGCGTGGTCGGTGGATCGACGCATTAACAGGAGAAGTTATGCCTGAAGGACCGGAGATCCGCCGTGCGGCGGATCAACTGGCAGCGGCGATGGAAGGCAGGCCACTCACTGATGTGTGGTTTGCCTTTCCTGAACTGAAAACCTACGAACCGGCACTAATGGGTGAAACCATTACGGCTTTTGAAACACGTGGCAAAGCACTGCTGACGCATTTTTCGAATGGCTTAATTCTCTATAGCCATAATCAATTGTACGGCGTGTGGCGAGTGGTACCGACCGGCACTGAACCCAACACTTCGCGGCAGTTGCGCGTGCGGTTGGCAAACGCCGAAC